>DAOVPH010000141.1 GCA_030629295.1 Candidatus Latescibacterota bacterium
CCCCGGCACCAACCTGGGTGAAGTAAAAGCCTGGAAAGGCGAGGAGAAAGTAGGGCAGGGCAGGGGAGAGGTCACCGTAGACCAGTACAGCTGAGAGTTTCAACAAACCCGGGCAAACTATGAGCTTCTGAAAAGAATAGCCTACCACAGCGGGGGCAGGTTCTGCCGGGCAGAGGGATTTTCCCGCTTGTTGGGGGAGTTGGATCTAAAGAAGCAGAGATGGCCCCAGACCCATTCAGTCAGGCTATATAGCTACCCCTGGATCCTGGCACTGGTTCTGGGCTTGATCGCTACCGAGTGGACAGTGCGGAGGCGGCGGAGACTGTTATGAACCCAGATGCAGGAAACCATGAACAGACCAAAAGTGGCTCTAATTACCTTAGGGTGTTCCAAGAACTTGGTTGACTCGGAGAGGATGTTAGGACTTCTGGAGGCAAACGGTTACCAACTCAGCTCCGAGCAAGAAGCGAATTTAATTATTGTCAACACCTGCGGTTTTATCCAGCCGGCAAAGGAGGAGTCCATCGAGACGATCCTGGAGGCTGCCCGGCTTAAAGAAGACGACAGGGCAAAGAAGCTGATTGTGACCGGCTGCCTTGTCCAACGCTACCAGAAACAACTGGAACAGCAGTTGCCAGAAGCTGATCTGCTGCTTGGACTCGCCGATGAATCCCAGATTGTTCGACACTGCGACCGACTCCTGGGTTTGAGGAGAACAGAACTGCACCAGGCAGAAAGGCGAATTCTCACTCCCTCTCACTATGCCTATCTCAGGATAGCCGATGGCTGCGACAACTGGTGCAGCTACTGCACCATTCCCCTTATTCGGGGCAGACAGCGAAGCAGACCCATAGAAGAGGTAACCACCGAGGCAGATCACTTAGTTCGGCAAGGGGCCAGGGAGCTTATCCTGATAGCCCAGGACACCACCAAGTACGGGACAGATCTCTACAGCAAGAGGCGCTTGGATGAACTAATCCGGGAGCTGGCAAAGATAGAGGGTGTCGAGTGGCTTCGACTGCTTTACACCCACCCTGCCCACTGGTGGGATGGCCTTATAGATATGCTGGCAGAGACTCCAAAGATATGCCGCTGCTTAGACATTCCCCTTCAGCACATCTCCGACAGGATTCTGACCCAGATGAACCGGCGGATCACCCGGAAACAAATTACCCAGCTTATTCAGAAGCTGAGAGAAAGACTTCCCGGGGTGGCCTTGCGCACATCGGTGATGGTGGGGTTCCCAGGTGAGACCGACCAGGAGTTCCAGGAGTTGCTCGATTTCCTCCGGCAAGTCAGATTTGAGCGGCTGGGAACCTTCACTTATTGGCAGGAAGAGGGGACTGAAGCGGCGGAACTTGCCCGTCAGGTGCCTCAAAAGGTGAAAGAAGAGCGGCTTCATCAGGTAATGTTACTACAACAGAAGATTTCTCTTGAATTTAACCGTTCGC
Source organism: Candidatus Latescibacterota bacterium (assembly GCA_030629295.1). Lineage (GTDB taxonomy): Bacteria > Latescibacterota > MVCY01 > MVCY01 > MVCY01 > MVCY01. The sequence goes on from DAOVPH010000141.1 coordinate 1,452, forward strand.
TGGTCGGTGAAGTGCTTCCGGTGCTTATTGATCAACAGGCCGGTACTCTTCCTGTGCGATTTGTAGGACGCACTCAACTGAGCGCCCCCGAGGTAGACGGTCAGGTGCTGATCACTGAAGGTCAGGCTCAGGTAGGGCAATTTTACAAGGTAAGAATAGCGAAAGCCTATGAGTATGATATCGCCGGGGGGATTGTCTCTGTCGGGTAAGAACTTGTGCTTGACTTTTCTCTGGCCGCTGATTATATTTATTGCTTGGATTTCAGCGGAATTTGTCCCTGTTGGATAAGATGCCCATTTGGAAAAAGCTTAGGAAGATGTTACCAAAGACTGCCGCCTGAGATAAAGCTTGTTAAGGACTCTGTAGCTAATGTCGATTAAAGTTAAGTACATTTCTATTTTTATTGTCCCCGATGACGGCTCAAAGGCCACTAAGCTGAGGTTAAGGCGCCCCATCTACCGTTTCCTTACCATTTTTTTCCCCGCCTTGTTGGTTTTTATGGTGGCAAGTTTGTTTTTCTGGGGGAAGACGGTGCAGGTTTTCCGAGAGAACGCTGCCCTGCGAACGGAGAATGCCAAGGTGAGACAGTTAGCTTTGGAGTTAGAGCAAATTCGGGTAATTGACAGCCAGCTACGGGTAATGGTCGGGGCGGATCTTAAACTTTCTCCGGCTGTTACCCGAGCTACATATATGTTGACAGACAGTCTGGGAGAGGATTCCTCTATCCAGCAGAGGGATATTCCTTCTATCTGGCCGACAGAGGGCAGGGTCTCTTCAGAGTTTGGTGAATACCGGGGGTTAATGGGTAAAAGACACGAGGGGATCGATATCGCTGCTACCTCCGGCACTCCAGTGAGGGCCACCGCTGAGGGAAAGGTGCTCTTCGCCGGATGGACAGATAACCTGGGAAACCTGGTAATTATCAAGCACGGCAACCGTTATTTTACCCGTTATGGCCACAATAAAGAGATGTTTGTCAAGGAAGGTCAATTAGTTAAAAGAGGAGAAGTTATAGCCACTGTGGGAAGTTCTGGCCATAGCACTGCCTCCCACTTGCATTACGAAGTCTTGGAAGATGCTAAACCGGTGAACCCCAGAAGATTCTTGCCGAGAAAGGAGTAGGAAGAATGGCTAAACAGAACGGAGGACAAATAAACACAATTGTCGGAAAGGGCTCAGCCCTTGAAGGTACATTTAATATCAATGATAGCTTGCGCGTAGATGGGAGCATAAAAGGGAGGCTCACTGTGGGGGAGAGTCTCATAGTAGGCAAGGAAGGCGTGATAGAGGCGGATATCGAGACTAAGAAGGCAACTGTGGCAGGGAAGGTCATCGGTACTTTAAAGGCCTCCGAGCGGGTTGTCTTAGAATCCAGTTCCACACTACAAGGGGACCTTAAGACAAAGTTTTTGGTTATCGAAGAAGGCGCTGTTTTTGTAGGAAATTGCCAGTCAAGCAACGAGACCAAAAGCGTTTCCCCTGTTAAAGTGCCAGCGAAAAAAGAAGAGCAGAATAAGATAAGTTCCTAAATTGCTTGTGCCTTAGCGTTAAGTTTTGGCAATAAAGGGGTAGGGTGTAACCTTTGAGCAAACCAGCCCTTGCCTGCTCCAGAAATGTGGAAAACCTGTGGATAACCTTCCCTTGCTATCATAGTGTAATCATAAGCGAAATATAGTCTTGTGGCAAAGAAGCGATAGTACAAGCAGTTAGTTATCCACAATTTTTCGGCAATTTTCAGCCTATTCAGGAGGTGTCCAATTGGCCGTTGAGGTTCTCAACCAGATTAAACAGGCTGAGACGAGAGCAGAACAGATAGTTAAAGAAACCCACAGGCGGGCGGGCAGGATGATTACTGAGGCCAAGTCTCAATTCCAGGTTGATATAAGGGCTACGCACTTGGCTGCCGACAGGCAGATCAAGGAAAAGACAGAGGAGGCCCGACAAGAGGCAGATAAGCAGATTAAACAGTTAAAGGCCCAAGGGGAAACAGAGAGAACCAGACTGCGCCATCGGGCAGAGGCTAATATCGCAAAGGCGGTTCTTTTTATCATCCAACGCTCTTTCCCCTCAAGGTTATAGGTCCCATTCTTTGGTTGTTCATATTCCAGAAATAGGGAGCGACTGATGGCTGTATCCCCGATGCAAAAAGTACGAATATATGCACACCTTTCAGAAAAAGATCGCTTAGTGGAAAGGCTTCAAGATGTGGGCATCTTTCATGTGGTGAATTTCCACGAGAACTGCGCTCAGACCGACCTGGTTAGCCCTCTTAGCGATCAGGAGATGCCGGTTCGTCAATTGGAGGATACAATTGCCTCTGTCCGATTCGCCAGCGACTATTTGGCTGAGTTTGAGCAACCTAAGGGAATGCTTTCTAAGTTATCGGGCACAAAGATAGTGTTGAACCCGGGGGAATACGAGCGGATAACCCTTCAATCCGACTATCAACAGGCAGTGGAAAAGACTGAAAACCTCAATGCCCAAAAGGTTCACCTTATCGCTGAACACAATCGGCTTTTATCGTTGCAGAGACAGCTTGCCCCCTGGACACCTTTGGATATTTCCTTAGAACAGATAAGGCCAACTGGTAGTGCGGACCTTTTTCTGGGCAGTATATCTGTCGGGAAATTCAGCCAGTTAGAAGACGAACTCTCTGAGATAACAGACCAGTTCGAGCTTATCAGGATCAACCAAGACGAACGACAAGACTACCTCCTGCTTTTCTGCTCTGAGGAGTTTTCCCCCCAGGTGAAAGAATCTCTTGCTCAGTTTGATTTTTCTGAGCTCTCTACGGCTGAACTTAAAGGCACCCCCCAACAAATACTGAGAGAATTGGGGACCAAACTCAGGAATAATCTTGGAACTCAACAAAGAATTATCGAAGAGAGCAAGGAATTGGCGACTTTTCGGCCGCAGTTGCTGGTGTTGATAGATCACTATTCTAATTTGCTCCAACAGAGATTGATCCAGACCAATTTCGCCCGTACTGCCCGGACATTTGTGACAGAGGGATGGATTAGAAAGAGAGAGTTCCCCGCTTTCAAAGAAAGCATAGAGACCGGATTTGAGGCAGTGAGAATGTTGCCCGCTGAGTCTTTGCCAGGGGAAGAGCCTCCGGTCTTGTTGGAG
>DAOVPH010000088.1 GCA_030629295.1 Candidatus Latescibacterota bacterium
CATATTTTCCAGGAAGGACAATTTCAGAGCATAGAGATAAAGGATAAAGGGGTGGTGATCCACGGCGCATCGGCTACCCAACAGAGCGGTTTCGATAATCTGCTGCGTAACTTCAGTGTTCCGCAGGATGAGAGAATGCATATTGTCCTGTTTCACGGCTCCGAGGCGACCGACAGAAGGGCGGCGGAGCAGTGGGGAAGCTGGCTTCCTTTTACTGCCCAGGACATCCTCTCCTGTGGCGCTGACTACTGCGCCTTAGGTCACTACCACGGCTTTCGCTCCCTTCCCTTCCAACAAGAAGAGATGAACGGCTACTACCCTGGATGTCCTGAACCCACGAAGCTCGATGAAACCGGAGCAAAATACATCTTGGAGATAAAACTGGAGAAGGGTAGCTCCATCCAGGTGGAGAAAATCCAGGTTCAAAGCCGACAATACCGGGAGGAGGTCATAGACTGTAATGGGTTCAGGGACAGAAACCAGATCCTGGAACGGATAAAGGTTTTAGCTAATGAAGATGAGGTGGTGAAGATCGTCCTGGAGGGTTACCCAGACCCCGCCTTAGAGTTTGAGCTGGAAAGTCTGCGAGAAAGCGTCAAAGATTGGTTCTTCGCCAGCGAGATCGAGAACAGGACCCGTCCCGACTATCGGCTGGAGCAGATGGATAACCTGTTGGCACTTCGTTTCCATGAACAACTCCAGGAAGCCAGGGTTCGGTGTGAACCCAATTCACGGGATATGCAGGTGCTGGAAGAGGCGGAAGTGTTGGGGCTGGATGCACTGTTAAGAGGACAGATAAGAGGCTATGAGATTTAAAGAGATATTTGTGGCAGGGTTCGGTTGTCTTAAGGATATTCGGTTGCCTGTGGAGGATCAGTTTAACCTCATTTTGGCCCCCAATGATGAGGGCAAAACCACCCTGCAGAACTTCATAACTGCTATCCTTTTCCCCTTCACTCAAAAAACTTTGCGCCAGAGATTTAAACCCTGGAGCTGTGAAATCTATGGGGGAAATCTGAAATACTCTCTGGCCAACGGGGAAGAGTTTGAGCTCCACAAACAGATAAAAGGAGGGACCTCCAGGACCGACATAGTGAGGCTTTTCCTTAAGCCTTCTAACCAGGAGGTTACGGACAGCTACCCCAGCAGCCGACAGGGTCCTCTGATTGCCGAAACACAACTGAATATGACCAGAGAGAGCTTTGAGGGCATCCCGGTAGTGAAGCAACTCCAAGTAGTCGAAATCGGCGACGACAAGGTGAGGAAAGGCGTTACCGAGAAGATAAAATCTCTGGTGACCACGGGAAAGGAGGATATGGGATTAGAAAAGGCCCTGGCAAAGCTGGAGAGCCGTTTGGAGAGGGAGATAGGCAAAACCGACCGAGGTGCAGGAACTGCAGCGGGTAAAGCGGCCAGCCGGATACAAGAGCTGGAACAGCAGTGCCAGAGCCTTAAAGCCTTACACACTGAACTGGAAAAAGTGCTGGAAGAGATAAGGACTCTAAAACAGAGGGTGGAGGAACTTGAACACCAGAGACGGCAGGGGGACTACCGAGTGAAAAAAGCCAGGCTCCTGGATCTGGAAAGAAGGCGGGATGAGGTAGAACGCCTCAAAGTCTCCTCCGAGAAGAAGTACCAGGAGCAAATCTCCGCTACTGAGTTAATCCGATTCTGGGAGGAAAAGCGAAATGAGTTGCTCAAATATAACCAAATAAACCTCCAGCACCTGAAGGAGCTTCAATCCAAATTGGCGGAGATGAAAAAGAACGACATTCTGACAAGTCAAGTCCAGAGAGACATTGAAGAACTTAAGAAACAGGTAACCTCCTGTGAGGCAGAGGCCGCAGCCTACCCGGAGCTTTACTTTGTAGTTTCGGTGGCGGATATTCGCACTCTGAGGGACCTGGAACAGAAGCTCCACCACTGCCGGGATGTCCTCTCTCAGCAGGAGCCTCAATACCAGGAGAGCACAATCCAGAGATCTCGAACAGAAAGTCGCTCAGGCCACACAAAGTTACTGTTTAAGATGAGTGCAGCTTTCTGTTTGGGTAGCCTTCTTTTGCTGTTTTTCCTTCCTCTGTGGGTGGTGGTAATTGCTGTCCTGTTTGCAGGGACAGCCGTGCTCTTCCGGTTCAAACTCAAAAAAGAGATGGAAACCCTGACAGCACTTGAGCGAAAAATTGAAGACTGCAAAACCAGACTTTGCATCTGTGCCGAAGAGATGATCGGTGATTTCACCAAGGCAGAGCCAGCCCTGCGTAGAATCCCTGATTTAGCACAGCCAGAGCTACCAAAGAAGTTACCGAGAACTTCCGATTTTCGAGAAACAAAAGAGTTACTGAGATCTTGGGTAGATCTTTACACCGAGGCAGAGGCGAAGCTCTTCCGGGGTGCAACCTGCCAGAACTACGACCAGTTGTACGAAAGGCTCATCGCTTTCCAGCAGTTTGGGGAAAGAATAAAGCAGCTTCAGGAGGAGGTAACCAAGAAACAGGGTGGGGGGGAGGATTTGAACCAAAAGAGTGAACTCCTGGGGAAGGAGGTTTTCCAAAGCTTGAGAAAATGGTGCCCCGAAGTAGAAGGAGACCATTCTGTAGAAGTTGCAGAGGAGTGCATAGAACAGATAAAAGCGAAGCGGAGTGATTATGCGACCCTAGAGCGGGACCTCGGTGGCGTGGCAAACCTGCTGGAAGGAAAAGACCAGTCCACTTTCCTAACAGAGGTCAACAGGAGTCGGAAACAGGTAGGCGAACTTTCAGATCAGGATCCTCGCTTAGCTGAGCTTAGGGTAGAGTGGGAGAAGCTTTCCAATTATCAGCAGCAATATCAAAGGATAGAACGAGAATTGCGTGAACAAAGAGAACTGCTTGTTCGGAAAGAGACCGAGAGGGATGAGAAACTGCGTGGCAAGCCTGAGTTGGCCGATGTGGAATCTGACTTAGAGGATGCCCTTCGAAGGCTGGAGAGGATTCACCTTTACCGTGATGCCCTCTCGAAGGCCCAGGAGCTCCTCCGAGAAGCGGGCACGAGGGTTTACACCGACATCGCCCCTAAGCTCAATCAGTTTTTGACCACTAAGGTCTCCCAACTCTCCGGCGGTCGCTATTCAGAGACCTCGATGGACGAGAACCTGAATTTGAGGGTAAAAATCCAGGGCCTGGGAAGCTATGAGGACGCTCAGGTGTTGGGTGGAGGCATGCGGGCTGGCCTCTATCTCCTGTTGCGAGTGGGAATACTGAATCTGGTAGCCGAAAAAGGGGGAGAACTTCCCCCGCTGATAATGGACGAGGCATTTAACTCCTTCGATGACTTCGGCCCCAACCGGCTGGAGAAAATGGTTAATCTCTTATGCGATGTACTTCAGCAGAACCCAAACTTGCAATTGATCTACTTCACTTGCCAGGAGAAAGGACAGTATTTGTCCCTAAAACAAATACTCCAATCAAAATTCTCGGATGTTACCGAGAAGGAGGTGGGTAATTTTAGGATAACGGGTGCCTCTGAAGGGCATGCGGATCATAGCAATGAGGAGCTTTGAACAATGGCCGAGTGGATATATGTCTCTGACATCGCCCGTTACCAGGGCGAAGAGGTAACTATTAAAGGATGGCTGTATACTAAAAGATCCAGCGGAAAGATTCACTTTCTACAGATAAGAGATGGGACCGGGACGGTTCAATGCGTGGTGAGCAAAAATGATGTCTCCCAGCCGGTTTTCGAGATCTCAGACGGATTGCCCCAGGAGTCGTCAATTATAATCCGGGGAGTTGTCCGGGCAGATCCGAGGTCACCCATAGGCTATGAAATAGGGGTGACGGACGTTCAGCTGGTGCAAGCCGCTGAGGAGTATCCTATCTCCCCCAAGGAACATGGCGTCTCCTTCTTAATGGACCATCGTCACCTGTGGATTCGCTCTTCTCGACAGCACGCCATCCTCAAGATAAGGAGCGAGCTAATAAGGACCTGCCGAGACTACTTTGACCAACGAGGGTTTGTTCTTTTAGACGCTCCCATCTTCACCCCGGCTGCCTGTGAAGGCACCACCACCCTGTTCCAGGTTGACTATTTTGAAGACAAGGCCTACCTTACTCAAAGCGGCCAACTTTATATGGAGGCAGGGGCTATGGCCTTCGGCAAGGTCTACTGTTTTGGTCCCACCTTCCGAGCGGAAAAATCAAAGACTCGCCGACATCTCACTGAATTCTGGATGATTGAGCCGGAAGTCGCCTACTATACCCTGAAAGAGGATATGGACCTGGCAGAGGATTTTGTGGAATACATCGTGGCCCAGGTGGTGGCCAAAAGAAGGCAGGAATTAGAGTATTTGGGAAGAGAGGTAACTAAATTAGAGAAGGTTAGAAAACCATTCCCCCGAATCTCCTACGACCAAGCTTTGGACCTTCTGAGAAGCAACGGGGTTGACATCTCCTGGGGAGAGGATTTTGGGGGAGATGAAGAGACTATTCTCTCCAACCAGTTCGACAGGCCGGTTATGGTTCACCGGTATCCGGCTCAGTGTAAGGCATTTTATATGAAACCCGATCCCGAAACCCCCAGGCTTGCCCTCTGTGTGGATATGCTTGCCCCCGAAGGCTACGGAGAGATAATAGGCGGAGGAGAACGAGAAAATAACCTGGAGAGTTTGGAGGAACAACTCAGCCAACAGAACCTGCCCGCTGAGGCCTTCAACTGGTATCTGGATTTGCGGAGATACGGTTCAGTGCCTCACTCCGGCTTCGGCCTGGGGATTGAAAGGACCTTAGCCTGGCTCTGCGGGCTACACCATGTGAGAGAGACTATCCCATTTCCCAGATTGATGGAGAGACTGAGACCTTGAATTCAGAGTGGGGGAAAAGTTGTAGGGGCGACCCTCTGTGGTTGCCCAGGAGCAGAGGAGCAAGGGCGAAAGAGAGATCAATTAACCACTCACCAATTAACCATCTGAGCCAGCACAATGCTGGCTTTTTTTATCCTCCAGTTTTTCCTTGCCAAAAGCCAAACAGAATAGTATATTCCAAACTAGATCTGGAAAGATTGAACACTGAAAGACACCGAGAGGTACTGATTTTAAATTGCAAAATGCAGAATGAGGGAGAACACTTATGCTGAATGCCATCAAAGGAGTTCTTCAACCTTCGCGATTCTACAATCTTGCCAAAGAACCTGCCAACAAAAGGAGGGTGTTGTTATGAACACATTGCTTTTACATGCGCTAATAGAAAAAGAAGGAGATAGATATACTGCCCTGTGCTTGGAGCTAAATGTAGCAACCTTTGGGGATACCGTTGAAGAAGCTAACGTCAACCTGAGGGAAGCGGTCGAGTTGTATCTGGAAGATGTAATGGAAGCCGGGGATGAGATAGACTTTCTCCCTCGTCCAGCGCCACAAGAAGAATGGTTGAAGTTCTTCCACGCGGAATCCCAAAGAATGCGTGAACAACTGCGCAGAAGGGTGTCTCCAAAGGATATAAGCATCGAGGAAGTGCTCTATGCCTGAAAGGCACCCGTCGCTATCGAGTGTAGATATTGAGAAGATCCTACGAAGACACGGCTTTAAGCTATCCAGGCAAAAGGGAAGTCATCAGCAGTTTGTGGGTTTCATAAAGGACAAGAAACATCGCGTTACTTTGATAGCTGGCAGGAGAGATTTTCCTCAAGGGACTGTGAAAAGTATTATCCACCAGTCAGGTCTATCACAAGAAGAATTCTATGGGAAGAACTAACTCGGACAGCATCCCGTGTATCTGGCCCCGTGAAGGGGAGCAAGGGAGCAGGGGAGAAAGAGCGGAGGAGCAGAGGAGCAGGGGAGCAAGGGTGCAGAGGAGAAAGGGAGAAAGAAGGAGATGAGTAGGAAGCCTATTCAGAGTCATCGAGAACTACAAGTGTATCAGTTGGCATTCGATGCAGCAATGAGAAGATTTGAGTTGACAAAAGAATTCCCAAACGAAGAAAAATATTCGTTGGTTGATCAAATCCGAAGCAGGAGTGCCCCCCCCGTGGTCGCCCAGAAGCAGGGGTGAGGAGAAGGAGATAAACCCCGGCGCTACTTTTCTGGGTGAAGGGCCTTTTTTACCAGTTTTAGGGCACAATATTCACCACACATAGTGCAGACATCCGAGAGTCGGGGACTGCTCTCTTCCCTCATTTTCCGAGCGAGCTCAGGATTGAGAGAAAGTCTGATTTGCTCCTCCCAGTTCAGATCTTTTCTGGCCTGGGCCATTTTATGGTCCCATTCCGCCGCGCCTTTTACCCCCTTGACTATGTCTGCCGCGTGAGCAGCGATACGGGTCACTATCACTCCCTCTCTGACATCTTCTACTTTCGGCAATCGCAGGTGTTCACCGGGGGTGACATAGCAGAGAAAATCAGCACCAGCAGCGGCAGCCCAGGCACCTCCTATAGCCGAGGTTATGTGATCATATCCCGGGGCAATGTCAGTGACAACCGGGCCCAGAACATAAAATGGGGCCCCTCGGCAAAGTCTCTTCTCCAGCAACACATTGTACTCAACCTGGTCTAAGGGTAGATGACCTGGTCCTTCTATCATCGCCTGTACATCCTGTTCCCAGGCCCTCTGAGCCAGTTCTCCCAAGAGTACCAGCTCCCCTATCTGGGCCCGATCGGTGCCATCGGCCAAAGAGCCGGGACGAAGCCCATCACCCAGACTC
>DAOVPH010000090.1 GCA_030629295.1 Candidatus Latescibacterota bacterium
GGCCGCTTATCTCAGCGGTCTTCCATCGGCGGTTGAAGCTGAGGATGCCCCTCGATGCTTGTTCTACAGTAATATATGCCTTGGGTAAACATAAACAGAAACTTTCGAAAGCAGACACCCAGGTGAGATCGCCTTATAACACCTACCTCCGCCGGGGCTTGCCACCCGGACCCATCTGTAGCCCTGGTAAAGGCTCTATCTTGGCTGCCTTCTATCCGGCCAAGGTGGATTACCTCTATTTCGTGGCCAAGGGAGATGGGAGTCATAAGTTTACCAAATCCCTCAATGCTCACATAAATGCCAAGAACAGGATTAAGCGGATGAGAAGATATGGCCCTTGATATCTCATAAGAGGCATCCTTAAGGCTCAGAAAAATGTAATATTGTCAAGATAATCAAGGAGAGAGATCAGATGATCATTGTGATGCAAAAGGGAGCAACAGAGGAACAGATTAATCGAGTTTTCGACCGGATCAAACAGTTGGGCTACAAACCACATCCCATATATGGAGTAGAGAGAACCGTCATCGGAGCCATTGGAGACGAGAGGGGCAAGGTGAGGCTTCAGAGTCTGGAGCTGATGTCCGGGGTAGAGAAGGTAATGCCTATTCTTCAGCCGTTCAAACTTGCCGGGCGAGAGTTGAAAGAAGAACCTACAGTAATAGAGGTTGGAAATGTGAGGATCGGAGGCGACCAGTTTGTGGTGATTGCCGGCCCCTGCTCTGTGGAAAGCCGGGAACAGATACTGGAGACGGCAGCAGCAGTCAAGAAAGCGGGGGCAAAACTGCTGCGCGGAGGGGCCTTTAAGCCCAGGACCTCCCCCTACAGCTTCCAGGGACTTCAGGAGAAGGGGTTACAATTGCTGGCCCAGGCCAGGGAAGAGACAGGCCTGCCCGTGGTTACAGAAGTGCTCGCCCCCGAAGATGTCCCCCTGGTGGTCCAGTACGCCGACATACTCCAGATAGGCGCCAGAAACATGATGAACTTTGTCCTGCTGAAACGGGTCGGGCAGATCAAAAAACCTGTTCTGCTAAAACGGGGAATGATGGCTACCGTGAAAGAGCTGCTGATGTCTGCCGAATATATAATATCCGAAGGCAACCCTCAGGTGATACTCTGCGAAAGGGGGATACGGACTTTTGAGGAGTATACCCGCAACACATTGGACCTTTCGGCTGTGCCTCTGTTGAAACAACTGGGCCATCTGCCGGTCATCGTTGATCCCAGCCACGGCTGTGGTATCAGAAGTTTAGTAACACCTATGGCAAAGGCGGCTGTTGCCGCCGGGGCCGACGGCCTGATGATTGAAGTCCACCCCCACCCAGAAGATGCCTACTCCGACGGTGCCCAGTCCCTGTTGCCGGAGGAGTTTGAGGCATTGATGGGTCAACTGAAAGGCTATGTAGCACTGGAAGGAAAACATCTATAACTGGTATTACGTTTCATGAAAACCTTTACGCTGTCATTGCGAGGAGCACTTCGCTATCGCTCAGCACAGGCTCCGCGACGAAGCAATCTCACAGTTTTTTAATTGGTTAGAGATTGCTTCGCTTCGCTCGCAATGACATTTTAATTGTAAAACCATTTATGAAACGTTCTACTAGAGAGAAACCGAAGGCAATGAAAATGTCAGCAATAGATAGGAAAGAGAGATTTAGAGATGTGCGGCGACTGGTAGTGAAGGTGGGCACCCGGGTGCTCAGCTCTGAGAATAACTTACCGGATGTCCGCTGGATTGAGACCCTGGCAGGCCAGATAGCACAGTTGAGATGCCGAGGAATCGAGGTAGCGGTTGTCTCCTCAGGGGCCATCGGTGCCGGGATGGGACAGCTCTCTATGCCCAGGCGTCCCCGGTCTATTCCGCAACTCCAGGCAGCAGCAGCAGTGGGACAGAACCAGCTTATGCACAGCTACCAGGTTGCCTTCGGGCGCCACAACCTGACCATCGCTCAGATACTGCTCACTGCAGACGACTTAAAGAACAGGCAGCGCTATCTGAATGTGAGAAATACCCTGCTCACTCTATGGCACTATGGAGTTATCCCTGTTCTTAACGAGAACGACAGCGTGGCTACAGATGAGATAACAGTGGGCGACAACGACAACCTCTCAGCCCAGGTGGCAAATCTAATCGACGCCCACCTGCTGATAATTCTCTCTGATACTGATGGCTTTTTCTCTACCGACCCCCGTAAAGCTCCCCAGGCCCGATTGATTAGCACCATCACAGAGATCACCCCAGAGCTGGAAAAGCTTGCGGGTCAAACAGCTACCGAGGTGGCTACCGGAGGAATGCGAACAAAGCTCGAGGCAGCAAAGATCCTTACAGCTTCGGGACAGATGATGCTCATCGCCAATGGCAAAAAACACAATCTGGTGGATATCCTCGATGGCAGGGAGGTGGGAACCCTGTTTCTGCCCCAAGCGGAGCGAATGGCCGGCAGAAAAAGATGGATTGCCTTCAGTCACCCGCCAAAGGGTATCCTGGTAATCGACGACGGAGCTGTTCAGGCGATTGCAGAAAAAGGGAAAAGCCTTCTCCCCTCCGGAGTGATAAGACTGAAGGGAGAGTTTGAGAACGGAGAGGTAGTCGATATTCAAAATCTGAAGGGGCAAGAAATCGCCAGAGGGCTGGTCAACTACTGTGATAGGGAGCTAAAGAAGATCCTGGGGAAAAAGTCCTCAGAGATAGAAGAAATACTCGGTTACTGTTACTACGAGGAGGTAGTGCACCGGGATAACCTGGTGGTGTTGTGAGGTAGTATGGGTCGTTGGGTCATAGGGTCGTTGGGTCATAGGGTCATAGGGTCATAGGGTCATTAGGTACAAGTTAAAAGTCAAAAGTTAAAAGTCCTCTGCGCCAAATCTTTCTTAGTGTCCTCATTCACTTTTTACTTTTCACTTTTTACTTTTCACTTTTTACTTTTGACTTGTTTCTGCTCATAGGGTCGTTGGGTCATACCTATTGCGACCGTTTTGCCTGTCTTGGCTGATTCATAGGCAGCCAACACGATTCTTAGGTTCCTCAGTCCATCTTCTCCCGTGAAGGAGGGCTGAGCATCTTTCCCCTGGAGAATACAGCCGCTGAAATTTTCTATTTCTGCCTGGTAAATATTCTTTGTCTCCAGAACAATTGCCTCTTCCTTGATCTCTTCTCTCTTCTGCTCTGCCTGGTAGCCTTTCTGCTCCTCTTCTATTCTGGCTATCATTTTTCCGGTGGAGCCCTGTCCTATGGTTCCTTGAGCCAGAATGCTACCTTTACTGCCGTAGATTTCCAGCCTATTTTCTGAGCAGGCATCGGGGATGTTAAAATGGCTGTCCACCAGTCCCTGGGCCTCGCCTTTGAACCGGAGCAAAACAGTTGCTGTATCCTCTACAGGATAGTTGTGCACTAACCGGGAGGTGAAACAAGAAATCTCTGTCACTGGTCCCATTAGCCATTCCAACAAATCGATGCAATGGCTTCCCATATCTACTAATGAACCTCCTCCCCCCAAAGGAGGATTCTGGCGCCAGGCTCCTTCTATGGGTGGATACCAGCAGCTAAGTTGAGCTCTGCCCATTACCAAAGTTCCCAATCTACCTTCGGCTATAATCTCCTTAATTTTTCGGTTATAGCTGTGATATCTCATCATATAGCCCAGCGACAGTTTCACCTTATTCTCTTGGCAGGCGGTTATCATTTCCTCTGCTTCTTTTAGATTCATTGCCATAGGTTTTTCGCAGAGGATGTGTTTTCGGGCCTTAGCTGCCATCAAGGCTTGCCGGTGGTGAAGATAGGTGGGAGTAGCAATGTAGACAGCCTCTATCTCTTTATCCGCCAGCAGGTCTTTCTCGCGAGTATAATACCTCAAGTCACCATACTTCTGGGCTACTTGTTTAACCCGTCCCTCATCTACATCCATTACTGCTACCAGTTCAGCATTCCCTGCCGGCATAAAACCTTCCGGGATACTTCTTCTATCAGCTATTCCACCAGCTCCGATCACCCCCCATTTAACAGACATATCTCCTCTTTCTATGCTTCGAGTCTCAGGGGCAATTCACGAATCGCCCCTGCCTTTGGTGCCGAAGGCCGGACTTGAACCGGCACGAGCTCAGCGCTCACTAGCCCCTCAAGCTAGCGTGTCTGCCAATTCCACCACTTCGGCACTGTTTACTCCGGTTGCCTCCCTGACATCACTACAACCCCAAAGAGTAAACCACTCATTTTTCAAGGTCATCGGACTCGATCTGTTCTTCAAATAGTGAAGATGGTGACAAGGCCCTGGCCTGAGAGCTCTCCTCAGCTTGCTTCTGCATCTGTTTTAGGGTCTCACTATCCACCTTGACCGTCACCTTAGGTGCCTTAAAAAACAAGGTAATGCAGGTAACTATAAGAACAGAAGCCAACACCGCCGTGAGCTTGGTTAGAAAAGGAGCCGCACCTCTGCCTCCGAATATAGCACCTGTCCCTCCGGCGCCGCCAAAGGCACTGGCTAATCCACCCCCTCTGGAGCCCGACTGCAAAAGGATCACTACCACCAATCCAAACGCAACGAAAATGTGAATAACGACTAAAAAAACTTGCATTTTGAATACCCTTTGAATTTTTGGTCTAAACCCAGATTCGAGATTTAGTACCTTTCGGTGTTTTTCAGTGTTCAATTCTCCAGAACTTGCTCAAACGCCTTTAACAATCTTTGCAAAGGAACCGGCTGCCAAAGAGGCACCGCCTACCAGACCTCCATCGATATCTGGCTGGCCGAAAAGGACAGCTGCGTTCTCCGGTTTTATGCTGCCTCCGTACTGGATTCTGACTTGCTGTGCCCAATTCGAGTTGTAAAGTCCAGTGAGAATCTGACGAATGAAAGCATGCACCTCCTGGGCCTGCCCCGGAGTTGCAGTTAGCCCTGTGCCTATGGCCCAGACAGGTTCGTAGGCGATTACCACCCCAGAGACCTGTTCGGCAGAGATCCCCTCAAAGGCCCCTGTCACATGGTCTTGGATAATCTTCTGGGTGATTCCAGCCTCTCGTTCTTGCTGCCTTTCTCCCACGCAGACAATGGGAACCAATCCCGCGCCCAGGGCAGCATTCAATTTCTTATTGACTGTCTGATTGGTCTCCCCAAAATAGGCACGCCTCTCCGAATGTCCTAATATAACATACCTACAACCCGATGTCAAGAGCATTCTTGCTGAGACCTCCCCGGTGTAGGCCCCGCTCTCCTCCCAGAACATATCCTGGGCACCCAGAAGCAGATTACTATCTCTGATGGCTTTGCAAGTCGCCTCCAAGGAACTGAAAGGCGGACAGAGAACGATGTCCACCCCGTCCACATCAGCGACCAAAGGTTTTAACTCTTCCACCAGTTGAACAGCCTCAGCAGATGTTATGTTCATCTTCCAATTGCCGGCAACAATTGGCTTTCTCATTTCTGGTTTTCCTTCTCAGTTAAGGCCTCAATCCCGGGCAAGGTCTTCCCCTCTAAATATTCCAGAGAAGCTCCTCCTCCGGTGGAAATATGAGACATTTTCTCCTGAAGACCTGTCCTGGTCACGGCCGCTGCTGTGTCACCGCCTCCGATAATAGTGACTGTCCCCTTCCGGGTCACCTCTGCCAGGGCTCCGGCGATAGCGTTAGTCCCCACAGCGAACCTATCCATTTCAAAGACTCCCATCGGCCCGTTCCACACGATGGTTCGGGCGGTGGTGATTCTTTCCTTGAACAAGGCTACGGTTTTGGGACCAATATCCAAAGCCTCCCAATCGGGAAGTATTCCCTCTCTTTTCACTACCCGGGTGTTGGCGTCGTTGCAGAAATTGTCGGCTATAACACAATCTACAGGAAGCAGGAGTTCTACCCCTAAAGTCTCTGCCTTGCGGAGGGTCTCACCTGCCAGGTCAACCTTCTCGGCATCCAACAGGGATTTCCCTATCTCCAAACCTTTGGCCTTGAAGAAAGTGTAAGTCATTCCGCCGCCGATAAGCAGACTATCCACTTTGTCCAGAAGGTTTCCGATGACATCAATCTTGCCGGAGATCTTGGCGCCTCCTAAGATAGCGACAAACGGACGCTGGGGCTGGGAAAGCGCACCGCCTAAGTAGCGTATTTCCTTTTCCAAAAGAAATCCAGCAGCACAGGGAAAGAGAAACTCCGTCACCCCTACGGTGGAGGCATGAGCCCGATGGGCGGTGCCGAAGGCATCGTTGACATAGAGGTCTCCCAGACGGGCTAATTCACGGGCAAATTCCCGATCGTTAGCCGTCTCACCCGGACGGAACCTCAGGTTCTCTAACAGGAGAACCTCTCCTGGCCCAAGAGAACCGACCATCTTCTCTACTTCCGGGCCTACACAGTCGGAGGCCCTCGCCACTGGTCTATCCAGAAGTCTCGCCAGCCGCTCAACTGCAGGCCGCAGAGAAAGGGAAGGCACAACCTTGCCCTTAGGACGTCCCAGATGGGAGATAAGAATCAATTTCCCGCCCTGTTTCAACACATACTTGATCGTAGGTAAAGCGGCTCTAATACGGCTGTCATCGGTAATTCTTTGACTTTCATCTAAGGGAACATTGAAGTCAACCCGCATCAGGACTCGCTTGCCCC
>DAOVPH010000082.1 GCA_030629295.1 Candidatus Latescibacterota bacterium
AAGCTACAGTGTAGCCTAAAGGATGGATGGGCCACCAGACAAATGTGTATCTCATAAATGTGAGGCCACCCATAACTGCCATCCCTATCCCTAAGAACAGAAGCCTTTTCCAGTCCGTCCCGTAAGCGTTTATCATATCGGTAACCGAGTTCTGGTATGGTAGGGTTGCCCCAGCTCTGAATATGAACCTTCCGTAATTATACGCCCCGTGTTCATATCTCTTAGAAAGGGTATACCATATAGACACGGAGACACTCACGAGTAACGCGATGCAAATTGCCAGCAGAACCTCTTTTTTCTTTAATTTGATAGCATCAGCCAACTTGGCAGCGTGGGCAGCGCTGGAGATAAAATGGGCCTTTATTTCGACAATGGCCGAATAGGAAAGAGCCAGGGCAGTCATACTGGCAGGTGAGATGGCATTGCTTCCCAGGATATAGGCAGTGGTAACCTGAGGCACTTGCGGGGCCCTTATGTAAACCAATCCTCCCTCTGCTACCACTCGGGCAATACCGATATAGAAGATTATGGCAATAGGTATAAATATAAACAACACCTTAGGTTGCATTCCTGCCTGGTAAAGCCAGGAGCAGATATACATCAGGCCTAAAATAAGCCCAAAGACAGCAGTTCGATAGGAGAGAAGTTCTCCCGAGTCATCCACTTCACAGTGTTTACTAAAAGCCTTCCGGAATACATCTTTAAGGTGCCTTCGGGCCATCCACAACCCCCACAGCACCATAAATATCATTGCCCCGGCGCCCTGCCAACCGATGGTGGGATAACTGGAGCAATAGGTCTTAGCCGAACCAAGGCTAAAGCCTATCCTCGTAAAAATACCTACTTGAATAACTGACAGAAAATAGAACAACCAGATCCCAAGCAAAACATCTAAGCTCATCAAGTAGGCTAAGCCAAGTATAGGAAAAGATATCACCATTGCGATCGCGGGAAAGCCCCTGCCGAAGGTGATCCCGCTGCCGATCATTATTCTGGCGCCAGACATAGGGATTCTGGGAAACAGAGGGTTGAACCAATTGAAAATCATAAAACCTACAATTATCGTGGGAATAGCAAAACCAATCCAGAAACCTCGACTCTTAAACAACTGAGGAAACAAAGACTTATTCTCCACCCCTTCCACCATCTGCAGGGGAACTTGCGCCAGGGGGAAAATTAGCCTCTCTTTCTCTACCCACTGTTTTCTCAATATAACAATTATGCAGAAAAGAACGAAGAACAGGGCCGCAACAAAACTAAACCACCAGAACAGGGGAATTACCCAGGCTCCCCAAGGGATTTTTACCCCTTCTGGTAATCCCTCAAAAAACCACGCCATTGCCGCTGTTTCGTTGCTGGGAACAATCCAGTCCGGTATATAGGGGTGTAAATATTCTGCCCAATGGTTTTCAGGGGTGGCAAAATAATAGGGGGCGGCAATGGTGGCTATCAGATGACCAGTGAGACCATAAGTCGGAATAGAAGCCCCTACCAGCCCCATTATGAATACGATAATCAGTTCAGAAACAGAGAGCCCAAATTTAGGATTTGCCAGCTTAAAAATCACATTTAAAACAGTGACCACTAGGAGAAACAGAAAGACCACCGCCAACGGCATATAGTCGTCGGTTATCAGAGAAGAGTGAATTCGGTAAATAGAAAAAGGACCCCACATATTGATAATAACTGCTATAACAACTCCTATGAGAACTGAACGGATTGTCAGTCCGCCAAATCTGCCCTGTGAGGTGTTGGACATTCACCATCTCCTTTCTATTTCAACTGATCTCCAAAAGCAACTGGTGGGCGATGCTGGATTTGAACCGGCGGCCTCCTGCTTGTAAGGCAGGCGCTCTGAACCCCTGAGCTAATCGCCCACTGACGGACAGAAAAACTCACTGCTTCTCAGTCCTGTCCCTTGACTCCTTTACTTCTGCTTCACGGTGACCACGGAGTAGTATTGCCACTGGAATTACAATACAGTAGCCAACCACTAAAAGGATAGGGGCAAGGGTGAGGGAACACACCCCCTGAGCCGGTGGAATCCATAAGAGGATATACCCAATGAATATCACCCCCAACCCAAGGAACAAAAACCTCCAATTTCTTTTGCTAAAAGGCAATCCTGTCTTCTTGGAAATACGCCTGGCCATTTTATTGCTCCTGTGAAGCTAAAATAAAAGATAGGACGGGAAGTGTCAAGGAAAAATCATACAATTGAGGTCAAAAACTTTTACGCAGAGGCTATTCAAACTTCTCCGCCTCATCGATGAGCATGATCGGGATCTCATCCTCGATCCGGTAGCGAAGCTTGCAGGCCCAGCATATCAACCTTTGATTCTCCTGATCGTATTCCAGGTCACCCTTGCATTTGGGACAGGCAAGGATGTCTAACAGCTCTTTGTCCAACATTGCTTATACCTCCCCACTCTACACTAGTATAACGCTTCATGAATATCCTTCCATTAATGATGTCATTCCGAGCGTAGCGAAGCAATCTCTAACCGCTAAAGGAAACAATGAGATTGCTTCGTCGCTTCGCTCCTCGCAATGACAGAATACTGTAAAGCTTTTTACGAAACGCTCTACTAGTTCAAACAAACTCTACGCCCTGTCTATTGGTTTCTAAAAGGGCATCGTAGACCATCTCTTCATCCACGGGGAACGGCAGCCGGTGAATGGAGCTGCCTTTCTTGCAGATTTTTCTTGTTGCTGCCTTCAGTTGTTGGGAGTCAGAATCTGAAAGCCCTATCTCTGAGAGGGTAAGAGGTAATTCCAGGTCAGAATAAAGGTTCATCAATTTCTCTATCTCCTGGTCTATCATCTCCTTCTGGTCCGATGAAGCACCTTCTCTTTCCATAATAAGCTGAACCAATATCCCGAAGCTCACTATCTCTCCGTGGAGGAAACGGCGGGTGGATTCCAGAACCCTTATCCCATAATTTATCGCGTGGGCAGCGGCACTGCGGCATTTCTCTCCTCCCAGACCTCCAATTAGGCCCGTTATCAGAATATTATTGTAGGTAATCTCCTCCAACTGCTGCGAACAAAGATTCCTGTCTGCGTCTTGCTTTGCTTTTAACCCGTGGCGGAAAATCCTCTCCCGAACCATCTCCGCCAGACTCAGGGCGATCTCGGTAGGGGGGTCTTTCTCGATTTTTTGAGTACTTACCCTGGACTCATACCACTTGGCTAAGCTGTCTCCCATCCCTGCACAGAGAAGTCTTACTGGGGCCTGAGCGATTATCTCGGGATCTACCAAAACCGTATCGGGGTTTTTCCGTAGGTCTAAGGTCTTTACGTAGAGCCCATCCGGAGTGTAAACAGGAGAGATGTCAGACCAGGCAGAACAGGTGGCGGCACTAGTAGGGACAGTCATAATGGGCAAACCAGTGTGGCAGGCTACTGTCTTTGCTGTGTCTAATGCCTTGCCCCCTCCTGTGCCTACAATCACATCCACCTTTGTTTCTCTTACCAAACTCACTAAGCGATGAATCTCCTCCCAACAGCATTCGCCGCCGAACAGCTCAAATCTAGGAATCAGATGCACCTGGCTGAAGCTCTTTACACAGGCGCCCTTAACAACGGAGAAGACCGTCTCGTCACCTAAAACAAACGGCCTCTGCCCCAGCGGGAGCGTGAACCTGCCAATGTGTTGAATTACCCCTTTCTCCTGAATGTAGCTCCCAGGAGAGACAAATAGCTCAGGCATCTCAGGTGTCGACTTTTGGAAGATGTTATATTTCGCCTCGAAAAGATTTAAGGTAAATTGTCTCAACCTCGTTTATATCCGGGTAGCGTGGAGTCACCCCAAAGCTCCTTTTGGTCTGGATAAAACTCTGGGCAATGCCTTTTATATCTTCAAGCTTCAGTCCCACCTTGGCTGCGTTTTCCGGCATTCCTAAATCTACAGCTAATTCTCTTACTGCAAAAGCAGCCCTTCTGCCCGCTTCTCTGGTTGAAAGACTCTCCACATTTTCTCCCAAAGCACGGGCTATCTGGATCGTCTTCTCCGGACAGCTTATCCGGTTGAACTCCATTACCTGAGGCATCAGAAGGGTATTTGCCAGGCCATGCGGCACCTGGTAATTCAGGGTCAACTCGTATCCCAGGCCGTGGATCATCCCGGTACGGGTCTGGTTGATCACCAATCCGGCCAGAAGTGAGGCATACATCACCCTCTCTCTGGCTTCCAGGTCCTCTGGCTGCCCCACTGCCCGAGGCAGGTATTTGGCTACGGTCCAAATAGACTCTATGGCCAACAAATCGGTTATCGGCTGGGATTTCAGAGATAGGTATCCCTCAATGGCGTGGCTTAATGCGTCCATCCCGGTGTTAGCGGTGATCTGTTTCGGCATAGTAACGGTTAACAGGGGATCAACTATGGCAGTACGAGGACAAAGCAGAGGACTCGCCACTGTTCTTTTCTGTTTGGTCTTCCAGTCGGTGATTATTGCGTATTTGGTGACCTCGCTGCCGGTGCCGGCAGTGGTGGGAATAGCCACCAATGGTAGTGCTTGCTCTACCTTATCCACACCGATATAGTCCTCTAAACTCCCTCCCTGGGCAGCCAGAACGGCTATCCCTTTGGCAGCGTCCAAGGGGCTGCCCCCGCCCAGCGCTACAACAAGGTCACAGCCTGCCTCGCGTGCTACTCCGGCCCCAGCCTCAACAGTCTCTACGCTTGGATTCTGTTCTACCTGGTCGAATAGGACAATCTCCAGGTTTTCCCTTTTTAGCAGCTCCTCCACCTTCTTCAGGCTGCCGCTTTTCTTAGCAGAACTTCTGCCAGTGACTAATAGGGCATTTCGCCCTATTTCACAGGCTTCTTGCCCCGTTGTTTCTAAAACACCACTCCCAAAACGGACAAAAGTGGAAGAGAGAAAATCAAACTTCATTCCTTTAGTTCTTTCCTAAAAGAGAGTTGTCAAGTTCGTCTGTAGCTTATGCCAGCAATCTCTCCGAACCGGAGCAAATAACAAATATAATACAAACACTCCCAGAGTCAATAAAAAAGGCAGAAGTTTCTTAAAAAAACTACTATGTCCTGTAAGAACAAAAAGGTAGGTTGGATCGTATAATCCAACCCTGAAATTGAGTTTTATCACGTTCATGCTTCCTCTTTCCCATGCAGCATCTTCATCGCCTTCTTGCTCGTCTTATAGCTGATACGATCCACAATGCTGTACACCACCGGGATGATCACCAAGGTAAGCACGGTCGCCGTAATCAATCCCCCGATCACGGTCAGCGCGATGGGACTTCGCATCTCCGCGCCCTCAGAGGTGGAAAGCGCCATCGGGATCATCCCTAAGATTGTCGTCCCGGAGGTGATCAAAATGGGCCGCAGCCTGGTCGCCCCCGCCTGGATCAACGCCTCGTGCCTCTCCACTCCCCGTCTTCGCAATTGATTGGCGTAGTCAATTAGCACGATCCCATTGTTAACCACGATCCCGGCCAGGATGATCACCCCCACAAAAGAGACCAGGGAAATCGTTTTTCCGGCGACCAACAAGATCGGGGGCACGCCGATCCAAGCCAACGGCATCGTGAACATAATCACTAAAGGATGCGTGAAGGATTCGAACAAGGCGGCCATCACCATATAGACCAACAGAACCGCTAAGGCCAAAGCGGTTCCTAACTCGACGAACGTTTCGGTCATCTGCTCGTAATCCCCGCCGAACTCCACAAAATAGCCGGAGGGTAGAGTTTCCATCTCCGATTTTGTCTTCGCTTTCACATCCTTCATGATCGCGCCCAGGTCCCTTCCCCGAAGGTCTCTTAAGGCTTCTCCGAACTTGAGCGAAAGCAAGTTCCTCATTGCTCCTCCAAAGTCTCGCTTCCCTGAAAAAGTATTTGCCGTGATCGAGACGATCCTGGAGCGATCTTCCCTGCTTATCTTGACCGGCCCCTCGCCATATTCGAATCTTGCCAATTGTTTTAAGGGAACTTGAACGCCAAGTGGGGAAAGCACGGTCAGACTCTCGATGTCCTCGATACTGGAGCGATCGCGTTCTCTGAACCTAACCCGGATGTTGAACTCGTCTCCCTCGCTCCTCAATTGCCCTGCAATCTTTCCCTGCATTGCCGCCTGAATCGTCCCGGCCACCTGCCCGACGGTCAGACCAACCCTGCCCGCTCTTTCCTTATCTATCCGGATCCGAAGCTCTGGCTTCCCTTCCCTTAAAGTGGTATCGAGGTCTCGAAGCCCCTCTATCCCCTCTATCTTGCGGGCAATCCTTTCGGAGATCTCTTTCAGCGTGGCAATATCTTTCCCGAAGATCTTAATCTCTACAGGAGCTAGTCCTCCTCCCCCCATCATCTGCTTGCCCATATCCATAAACTCGAACCTGGCTCCCTCAATCCTGGGGAGCTTAAGACGAACAGCATCCATAATTTCGGCGTTAGAGCGTTCCCGGCCCTTTTTGTCGGTCAATCTCGCCGATATTTGCCCTACATGGACGCCTGCCTCACTCGATCCAAAGGCCACATCCATCTTCGTTTCCTCAGAGAGTCCCCCCCACGCACCGACAGTTTTGACTCCTTCTTCACGCATCAACAGGGCTTCGATCTCCTGAACGACCCTGTTAGTCTCCTTAAGCGAAGTGCCCACCGGCATCTCGACCGTCATCACCACAAAGGGTTGATCCGATGCAGGCATAAACTCTGTTCCTACAATAGGGATTAGACACAAGCTGGCCACGAAAGCCCCTCCGATTATGCCCAACACGGTCTTTCTGTGAGAGAGTGACCAGCTTAGGAGTCTTCGGTATCGCTTCTTGATGCCCTCCAATTGAGTCTCATTCCTTCGCCTCTTGAAGATGACGGAGGCCAACATAGGAACCAAAGTCAGCGCTACGAAAAGAGAGGCAAACAGGGCAAAGGATACCGTCAGAGCCAGCCCTCTGGAGAGCTTCCCCGCTATGCCTCCAGCAAACACCATCGGGAGGAAGACCGTCATCGTGGTCAGCGTGGAAGCGGTGATCGCCATCCCGACCTCCCGAGCACCCTGCTTTGCCGCCAGGATTCGGTCTTCGCCCTCCTCCAAATGGCGGAATATATTCTCGATCACCACTACCGCATTATCCACTAACATCCCGACACCCAACGCAAGTCCGGCTAAGGTCATCAAGTTCAGGGTATAG
>DAOVPH010000193.1 GCA_030629295.1 Candidatus Latescibacterota bacterium
ATGGGCAGATTGCCTTTTCTTGCTATGGTCCTGACGGCTATCAACTCCACCTTTTGTCTCAGACAGCCGGCTACAGGAGGGTAGACTCCAGGCTTTTTCAACAGCCCTCCAACAGACCGACACCAAAGAAATCCAATATTGACCTGGTTTCCAGGCCTTACCAAAATGTATACTTAAGGTTTTCCCTGATGCCCAGAATCGCTTTCGACGAGGGAAAACTCAAGTTAGGAGCGTACGCAACCTCCAGCGATGTGCTGGACAGGCAGTCGGTAATAGCAGGATTGTTAGTAGGTAGAAATCGGGACTTGGACTTGGTAACTATCCTTGAGTACCGGCAATTTCTGCCCACCTTTTTCTTAGAGTACTACAAACAGATGAGGCATATCCCCGAGAATCAAATCGATCCCGACAACATCTATAAGATCACCCAGACTAATTTCGACCTGAATGAGCTTGACTTAGGTATAAGATATCAGTTCCAGAACAATCACCGGTTCTCTCTCGCTTTGATTTACAGCCTTTACAACACCGAAATAAAGGGTAATTTTGTAGGAACCCCTCACCGATTTAGCTTTTCCTACACTTACTTTAAGGGCTTAGATGTGGCCTTTTCTTACTCCTACCAAGGTCTCAGACGGCTCCGGGACCAGCAGATCAACCCTCAGGGAAGGCAGATTGACTTTCGATACGACCAGATGTTCAACCACCTGATTATAGGTTTCAAACCCTCAGCCATAGTTCAGGAAGTCTACGAGAGGTTCTATTACAACCGCCTCAGTCTGGACTGGAGAGAGTACATCGCCCTGCCCTGGAACAGAAATACGCTGGGGTTGAGAATAAAAGCGGGTCTGATTCTGAGTGACAAGAAGGTGGATGATTTCTTCGCCTTCCGCCTGGGTGGGATTGACCAGATGCGGGGCTACACTTACTGGAGCCTGGAAGGGCAAAAGGTGCTGATGGGAAGTCTGGTCTATCGATTTCCTATACTGGGTGATATCAGACGGAGTTTTTTCCCCTTTTATTTCGACAAGCTCTACGGGGCGGTGTTTGCCGATGTAGGCCGGGCCTGGGATTCGGATAGGATCAATTTTAAAACAACAGGATTTAAAAGAGATGTGGGGGCAGAGCTGAGGCTGGATTTGCTCTCTTGGTATGCCTTTCCCACCTGCGTTGGCATAAGCGCTGCTTACGGGCTGGATGAGATAGAGGGGAAAGAGCCACTGAAGTTTTATCTGACTGTTTTGTTTGGTTATAACTGACATAAAACAAAATCAACCACAGAGTGCACGGAGAAATCAGAGATATTCCTCCGTGGTCTCTGGGGTAATCCCTGCGCTCTCTGTGGTAAAAATACAGGTACCCAGAAAGGAGTAGTCTATGAGATTTAGGACCCTCGTTCTTTGGGGAATGCTGGTCAGCTTAGTCTTTTGTGGTCTGGCTAATGGGGAAGAACTCCCTGCTGCTGAACAGAAAGGCAGCACAATTTCACCGGGGAAAGCGTTTCTGTTTTCGCTGTTAGTGCCTGGAAGCGGGCAACTATATGCAGGGGAGAAAAGAGGGATTGCTTTCCTTGCCTTAGAGGCGGTTGTGTGGCCGGTCTATTTTAGCTGGAGAAACAAAGGAAAGGATATAGAGAAAGACTATCAGAGGTTTGCCGACCAGCACTGGATTGCTACGAATTACTTCTATTGGCGCAACAGTATAAAGCCAAAAGATGAATCCAAATTGAGCCACAACTATGAAAAGGCCACTCAGCAACAGAAGTACGAGATGATCGGCAAGTACGATCAGTTTGTCTTCGGATGGGACGACAGTGAACCCTCTGTGGTGGACCTTCAGAGAAATCCAGACCTTCTGCAGGAGTATCCGCCTGACTCCCTGAAGAATGTTTATTCCTCCAATCGCGAGGAATATATGGATATGAGATACGATAGCAACAAATACCTAAAGCGGGCAGGCTGGTGTGTGGGAGCACTTCTGGCGAATCACATCCTCAGTGCCATCGACGCCGCTCACTGTGCCCAGCTTAAGAGAAAGGGACTCTCACTGGAAAAACGGGTGAGAGTGAGAATGGCGGTGAGGTTTGAAGGGGAAGAGGCTATCCCCATGCTTTGTCTGTCCAAGAGGTTCTGAAGATGAGCAGAGGAGAAAAGAGCGTTAAAAGCAGCAAAATAGGGAGAGCGGCCTCTTTTACTTTTTACTTTTTACTTTTCACTTTTCTTTCTCCCTTAGCCTGGGGGGGGCTCTCTGCCTCCGAGTCCGGTGGGCCTTCTGTCCGTAAGGCGGTTTTTCTCTCTTTACTGCTGCCTGGGGCTGGGGAATTCTATGCCGGGGACATAAAATCAGCCAAATCTCTCCTGGGGACAGAAGCGCTGATTTGGACAGCACATCTGGGATTCAGAGAGTATGGACGCTGGCTCCGAGAGGATCATCGGGCCTTTGCCAGAGTACATGCCGGAATTGACCTGAGGGGGAAACCAGACAGCTATTTTGATGACATTAAGTTCTATGCCAGCAGCTACCGGTACAACGAGCTTACCTTCCGGGAAGATGGCCCTGAGGCAAGGCTCTATCCTTCCAACGCCTGGGAATGGGATTCCCAGGACTCCCGGCAGAGATACCGTTCACTGCGCAACAACAGCATTCTCTCCTATCGCTGCGCCTCCTATATGATTGGAGCAGCGGTGGTCAACCGCATAGTTAGTGCTATCAACGCAGCCCGGATAGTGCGAAAATCAAAGCGACAGGTCAGGACAGCCAACAGTAGTAACGGGTCTGTTTACGATAGCTTAGCCACAAAGAGACCAAGACACAAAGAAATCCAACATCATTTAGTCTTTGTGCCTTCGTGCCTTCGTGGCAAACCAGAGGGTGTTCAGTTCTCTTGTTCTCTCCTACCTCCATCACGTATCATTCTTAAAGTCAGGTGGTAAAAATGTCTATTTTCTCTGAGAGTGTCAAAAAGATCACTCTTTTGCTGGGAGTTGTTTCTCTTCTGCTCCTTTTGTGTGGAGTTAAAGGCTCCGCCCAGCAGTTCGGCCAAAACAAGGTCAATTACCGAGGGTTTAACTGGTCTCACATCCAGACCGAACACTTTGACATCTATTTCTACACCGAGAGTCTTTCCACTGTAGACCAGGCAGCCCGGATACTGGAAGATTCCTATCAACAGCTTAAGAGGGATTTTCAGCATGAACTTCGCCACCGAGTCCCGGTGATTATC
>DAOVPH010000207.1 GCA_030629295.1 Candidatus Latescibacterota bacterium
GCATCAGCTACAGCATGGCAGAGAACATCTGCATCAGAGTGACCCAGCAGTCCTCGCTCAAAAGGGATCTCTACACCCCCTAAGACCAACTTCCTCCCCTCCACTAACCGGTGAACATCGTATCCCTGACCAATCCTCAGGCCCATTCTACTCCGCTCCTGGTTGTTTTTTCAACTCTTCCCAGCGTTTCATCCTCTCTTTTATCTTCTTCTCGTAGCCCTGGTCACTGGGGTGGTAATATCTTCTATCCCGAAGGTTTTCGGGGAGATATTCCTGCGCGATATAGTGATTTTTGAAATTATGAGCATATTTGTAACCTTTGGCATAACCTAACTCTTTCATCAGTTTTGTAGGAGCGTTGCGAATATGAAGAGGGACAGGCAAATTTTGCAGTTCTTGGATATCTTTTCTAACCTCATCGTAAGCCATTTCCATAGCATTGCTTTTAGGAGCAGTGGCAAGATATACGGCTGCCTGGGCCAGCGCCAGTTCCCCTTCGGGGGAACCTAAAAAGTGAAAGGCCTCTTTAGCGGCAACAGCTATACAGATTGCTTGTGGGTCGGCGTTTCCGACATCTTCCGAGGCGAAGCGCACCATTCTGCGAGCCACATAAAGTGGGTCCTCTCCGGCCTCCAGCATTCTGGCCAACCAGTAGAGGGCGGCATCTGGATCTGAGCCCCGTATGCTCTTGTGAAAAGCGGAGATGATGTTGTAGTGTTCCTCCCCCTGACGGTCGTAGAGGAGAGCCTTGCGCTGCATAGCCTCTTCTACGGTCTGAAGCTGAATCTGGCGGATACCATCTTTATCAGGCGAGGTCATCAAACCCGCCATCTCCAGGGCATTCAGGGCCACGCGGGCATCTCCATCTGCCATCTGGGCAATGTGTCCGATAACCTCAGGATCAATTTGAACCTTTAAGTCGCCAAGTCCTCTTTCGGAATCTGATAGGGCACGACGCAGAACAGTCTCTATGTCACTTTGAGTTAAGGGCTTAAACAGAAAAACCCTGGAACGGGAGAGCAACGGAGAGTTTATCTCAAAGGAGGGATTTTCAGTGGTGGCCCCTATAAGAATAATGGTTCCATCTTCTACATAGGGCAAAAAGGCATCTTGCTGAGCTTTATTGAACCGATGAAATTCGTCAACAAAAAGGATAGTTCTTTTCCCAGAGTATCTTTGTTGCTCCTTTGTCTTAGCGATTATCTCCCTTATCTCTTTTATCCCCGAGGTAACGGCACTGAAGCAGATGAAACGGGCCCCGGTTCGGTTGGTAATAATATGGGCCAGACTTGTCTTCCCAGTACCTGGAGGTCCCCAGAAGATAACCGAGCTAATTTGATCGGCCTCGATGGCCCGGCGGAGAACTCTCCCCTGGCCCAAGATATATTCTTGGCCCACAAACTCTTCCAGCGAGCGAGGACGCATTCTGTCAGCCAGAGGTGCCCGCCTTTCAGGAGCCCCTTCCCGTTGTGTTTCAAACAGATCCATACTTGGTCTCGAAATAGCTCAAATATGCGCATCGATATTGACTCTGCTGAAGTTCTATTTCAACACAACCAAAATAGTGGCAAATCCCCCAACTAAACTTACTCGGTTTCCCCCTCAATGGTCCCCACCGATATTTCAATATCCTCTCTCCGTTCGATTCTCTCCACCTTTCCATCTCGCAGCCACACCACCCGGTCAGAGACATCTAACATCTTCATGTCGTGGGTGGCGGAGATAATGGTCACACCGGATTCTTTACTCATCTCCCGAAGTAGTTCAATAATCTCCCTGCCAGTGGTGAGATCGAGGTTCCCGGTCGGTTCATCGGCCAGAAGAATCGCTGGGTCGTTTGCCATTGCCCGGGCTACTGCTACCCGCTGCTGCTGCCCTCCGGAGAGCTCCGATGGCTTGTGCAAAATTCTTTCCCCCAACCCTACCCTGGTCAGCAGTGCCGCTGCTTTCTCTCGAGATTCATCAGCAGAGAGCCCAGCGAAGGTCATTGGCAGACTCACATTCTCTAAGGCTGACATCACCGGAAGCAGGTTGAAGGTCTGAAATATATACCCTATCTTTCGACATCTAAGCCACGCTAATTCATAGGCATCAAGCTGCGCTACATCGACCTCATCGATGTACACCTTCCCTGCGGAGGGTTTATCCAACCCCCCCACCATATTAAATAGGGTCGTTTTCCCCGAACCGGAAGGCCCCATAATCGAGAGATACTCTCCCCGGTAGATCTCCAAGTCCACTCCAGCCAAGGCCCTCACCTCGGTGCCTCCCATTCTATATGTCTTCACCACTTCCTCTGTTCTCACAATAGTCTCTGCTGGCATACAGGTTCCCTCCTTCTAAACTAACTCCCACCTTTCAAATCTTGATTGCCAAAATTGATTGCCTCGTAAACGCTCATGCCCCTTTGGGGCACCGCGAAGGATGAAAAAACTCATTTCTGCTCAAAGGCCCGTCCCCGGGCCGTCTGGGCCCACCCGAGGACGGGTGGGCGAGCGTTTAGACGGGTGGGCGAGCATCTATTGCTGCTATTTTCGGAGCAAAAAGTAGCAGAGTTGTCATTCCGAACTCTTCGCCGCTTGTCATTCTGAGCACTTCACTATCGTTCAGCACAGGCTCCGCGAAGAATCTCATCCTGCGCAGGACTGTCTCCTCCAAATAGAACCTCCTTGGTCTATCTCTGTTATCTTTCCGCCCTCATTGCCTCCACTGGCTCCATCTTGGCCGCCTTAGTAGCCGGCAACACCGCACCTAAGACGGAGAGTGTCAGACCAATTAAGACCGACAGTCCCACAAAACCCAGAATCCTACTTGTCGGGAAATAGTGAGTAACAGCTTCCCCATAACTCGCCAGGGATATGACAAAACTAAGCAGGAATCCGACTACTACACCTGCCACTGTGCCGATTAGACCTTGGAAGCAGGCCTCTAACAGAAACAGTTTCACAATAAAAGAGTCCAAGGCACCCAGGCACTTCATTGTCCCAATCTCTCGATA
>DAOVPH010000105.1 GCA_030629295.1 Candidatus Latescibacterota bacterium
GTGGGGGGATGAAAATGCCAAGCTGATTTCCCTTGACAAAATAAGGGCTGGCTTGTAAATTGTCAAGAGAAATTTATGGGCTTGAACCTGTCGGGAATGGCAGGGTAGTCTGGTCAATTTGGTGAACAGGGAAGGGTGAATCCAATTCACCGATGACCGGTGCCCAAGAGATATTAACTTGGAAAAGGGAGAAAATGTTTTCTAAGATTAAGATATTAGTGCCGTTTATCTTGTTATTTTCCGGGGGTGTTGGCCCTGCGGGGGCAATCACCGGGGAAGAAATCGTGACGAAAGTAGTAAATAAGATTAAAAAAGCGAGAGACTTGTCTGTTAGCTTTGAGAAGAGTTTCTACTGGAAGTTGGCTGGAGAGACTCAGCGGCTTAAGGGTCAATTTTACTTGAAGAAACCTCGCAAATTGCGCCTGGAAACTGAAGAGCAAACGATAGTCACTGATGGCGACACCGTGTGGACATTTGTGCCGGAAAATAAGCAGGTTATCGTTTCTTCCTGGGAACAGTGGCAGGACCCTCTAACTCAACTTCTCAAGTATACCGAAAGCTATCAGCCCACCTATGGAGGAATGGAAAAAGTGCAGAAGAGTAAGTGCTATCTGGTTCAACTTCTCCCCGAACAGGAGGGTGAGGAGATTGTCCAGATAAAACTCTGGGTAGATAGGAAAAAATGGTTGCCTCGGAAATTGGAGTATCTTGATCTCAACGGGAATGTCACCTCGTATCTTCTTTCTATTAAGGTGAACTCGGATTTCAAAGATTCGCTTTTTGAATTTATCCCCCCCAAGGGGGTGGAAACAGTGGACATATTTAAACCCAGCCCTGACACTTCTGAGAAGAGATGACTCTTGGAACGCAGCGAAAATGGTTTTTTCTGCTTTTAATTGTTTCCGCATTTTTCTCCGCAAGTGCGGCCTACGGAGAGAGGTTTTTCTGTGAACCTAAGGATCCGAAGATTGAACCCAAGGTAGCAGGGCGGATCGCAGAGACCCAGGGACAACTGCATTTGGTCTGGGTTTTTTTCACCGACAAAGGGTTCATCCAACCAGAGCAGTATTGCAAAAAGGTAGATCAGTGGGAGGCAGAGCTTTCTCTTCGGGTGCGAAGTCGAAGGGCTAAGTGCCTGCCGTCTGGCCAAATCGTAGACTTTCACGATTTGCCTCTGTGCCGACAGTACATCGATAAAGTGCAGAGTCTGGGAGTCAAGATAAGACACCGTTCTCGCTGGCTTAATGGGGTAAGCCTTTGGGCTGGGGAGATTCAAATACAGCGGTTAGCAGAACTCCCTTTTGTGCGTTGTATAGAGGAAGTGCGGAAAAGCCGCGGAATTCAGCCTCTACCGTCCAGTCAGGAATTACCTTTTCCTCAAAAGTCTTCTGCCGGTTACTTTATTGACTATGGTCCCTCCTTTTGGCAGTTGGACCAGATCTCTGTGCCTGAGGTTCACCAGCGGGGCTATGATGGCCAGGGGGTTAGGATATGTCTGCTTGACTCTGGATTTGACAATCTTGGGCACCAGGCCTTTGCCCGGATGAAGATTGAGGGTACTCGGGATTTCTTAGACGGGGATGAGGATGTCTCGGGCGACGGCCACGGCACCAAAACGCTTTCAGTTATTGGAGGTTTCAGTCCCGGCTATTTAGTGGGACCGGCCTTTGAAGCTGAGTTCCTTCTGGCCAGAACAGAGGATATAAACAGTGAAACCCCGGTGGAAGAGGATAACTGGATTGCTGGACTGGAATGGGCTGAAAGTCAAGGGGCCGATGTGGTAAATAGCTCCTTGGGCTATTTAAATTGGGATCCCGGTACAGGCGAGAGCTATACCTGGAAAGACTTAGATGGAAATCATGGCAAGACTACCATTGCCGCTGATATAGCTGTACAGAAAGGGATAGTGATTGTGAACTCCGCCGGGAACAACGGACCCAGCGGACTATTGAATACCCCTGCTGACGGCAAATGGGTAATAGCAGTGGGAGCGGTGGATGCATCGGGATTATTGACAGATTTCAGCTCTCGAGGTCCTACCTATGATGGCCGGATTAAACCAGATGTGGTGGCCGGAGGCGCTGATGTGATTTCTGCCAACTCCGACGGCTCTGACGGTTACCGAGAAGTGCAGGGCACCTCGTTTTCTGCTCCATTGGTTGCCGGGGTGTGTGCCCTGCTTCTGCAGATTCACCCTAACTGGACCCCAAAGGAAGTGGCAGAGGCGCTTCGGCGGACGGCTACTGATTTAGGTTCTCTTGGTCCAGATGATCTCTACGGCTGGGGTCTAGTAAACGCCACTGCTGCAGCCAAGTTCAAGCCTGATATGTCTCCCTCTCCAGCTCTGGCCAGCAGAGTCTACAATTGTCCTAATCCCTGCCGGGGCACTGGCACCATAATCTATGCACTTTTGCCACCAGAAGGAGAGGCTACTCTGCAGATCTTTACCGCCACTGGTCTTTTGGTCCGCTCGTTTAGTCGTTTTAGGATCGATGGCGACAAAAGGTTCATCCCCTGGGATGGGAAGAATCAACAAGGCAAACCCGTGGCCAGCGGTGTCTATTTCTGCCAGGTCCGAGCTGGCGACTTCAAGGCAGCAGGCAAAATAGCTGTAGTCAAATGACCCAAGCTGAACCTAATGACCAATGACTCTCAGAAGGGGAAAAGATGAAGCAACTTTGGGCGCCTTGGAGAATGGAATATATCTCTGGACTGGACCAGGATGACGACGAATGCATCTTCTGTCAGAAACCCCGGCAAGACCAGGACGAGAAGAACCTGATTCTGTGGCGAGGTAAGAGCTGCTTTGCAATGCTCAACCTCTTTCCTTACAACAACGGACACCTGTTGGTTGCTCCCTACCGGCACACTGCGCAACTGAGAGAATTTTCCGAGAAGGAACGACTTGAATTCTGGGAGCTGGTCGAAGAGGCACTCAGGGTGCTTCAGATCACTATGAATCCCGACGGCTTCAATCTGGGGATGAATCTGGGACGCGCCGCTGGAGCTGGAATCGATGCCCACCTTCACCTGCACATCGTTCCCCGCTGGAACGGCGACACCAATTTTATGCCCATCCTCGACGACACCAAAGTGATCTCTGAGAGCTTAGAGAATACCTACCGAAAACTGAAGTCGGAGTTTTTCAACATAAATCCGGATGATTGAACACTGAAAAAGCACCGAAAGGGCTCTGAATATTGTTGTTAAATTCATCCTGAGACTTCGATACAATTGGTATTTCGTTAGCAACCGATGAGTACCGTTCGCTGGTAGACAACAGTCTTGCTAAATCAGCATTCTTGCGGGTTTTTAGTAGGGGCGCACCTGCGTGTGCGCCCCAATTTGGGCAGACACATAGGCTTCGCCCTGAAGGGCTCAAGCCCGAAGGGTCTGCCCTTACGAATGTGTGTCCACGATTCCTTAGTTTCACAAGGGTTGTTGCTAAATAGCACCATTGATCGGCATGACACTTGTTTCGGTTTTTTCCTAAGCTGGGGGCAAAAAGTCAGCCAAAGAGGTGAACCGAATTTGCTGAGCCGGAAATTCATCAGAGAAAATCCCCAACTGGTTGAAGAAGCAGCGCGGGGAAAAGGGCAACCAGTGGAGATAGAGCAGTTCCTCAAGCTGGACAGCCGAGAAGGAGAGCTTTCCTCAACCGCGAACCAGCTAAGGCATCAGCAGAGGCTGCTTTCCCAGCAGGGTTCCCTTTCCGGCCACGAAAGACGAATATCTCCCTCGCTGAAGCAGTTAGCCCGACAAGTGAAAGCGGCAAAAGAGGAACTCAGAGGACTTCAGAAGCAGCTCAAGGAGCTGTTGCTTCGTTTTCCCAACATCCCCGACCCCTCTGTGCCTCAGGGCAGGGGTAAAAAGGACAATCTTCAGGTAAGGGAGTGGGGTACTAAACCCCAGTTCGACTTCACCCCTTTGCCTTACTGGGAATTAGCAGAGCGGTTAGGTATCTGGGACTTCAGAGGTGGAGTCAAGGTAGCCGGCAGGGGATTTGTCCTGTTTAAAGGGGCTGGAAGCAAACTGGAAAGGGCACTGGCAGATTTTATGCTGGACCTCTATACCAGCCAGCATGACTATGTGGAGCTCTCTCCCCCTTTGTTGGCCGATCAAGAGAGTCTGACCTGTACCGGGCATTTCCCCCGCTGGCAGCAAGGGGTATACTGCTGTAAAGACGATGGGCTGTTTTTGATCCCGTCTGCCGAGGTGCCCCTGACCAATCTGCACCGGGATCAAATCCTCGACGCTCAATCTCTGCCTTTTTCTTATGTGGCTTGTACCCCCTGTTTCCGCCGTCCGGAGGGCTCCTGGGGCAGAGAAAATCGCCAGGAGATGAGATTACATCAGTTCCGCAAGATCGAACTGATTGAGTTCGTTGCCCCTGAGAGTTCTTCAGCCCAGTTAGACCAAGTAGTGACCGATGTGGAAGAAGCACTTCAGCTTTTGGGGCTTCCCTACCGAATAGTACTGGACTGTGTGGGACAGTTGAGCTTTGCCTCTGCCAAGGTCTACGGTGTTGAAGTGTGGATGGCGGCTTCAGGCAGCTACCTGCGGGTTTGTTCCTGCCGAAATTACACCGATTTTCAGGCACGCCGGGGCAATATCAGGTTTCGCCCTAACCGAGGGGGACGTCCAGGATTTGTACATACCCTGGGTGCCTCCGGCCCTGCTCTCCCTCGCCTTATGGCTGCCATAATAGAGAATTGCCAGACCGCAACGGGTGAAGTGCTTGTTCCCAAAGTTTTGCAGCGATATATGAATGATCCTTTCGTGAAAAGTCCAAAATACTCCCCCTCCCCTTTATCCCCTCCCCACAGGGGAGGGGAAATGCGATTTTCTACGGACGGATCATGAATCGAACAGAGAGGATGGAATAGATGTTAAAGGGCAAAAGATATTACGAAACTTTTCCTATTTTGAAAGGTTTTCTGTTTGTCGTTGCGGTGGTGTTTGTGTTTGCCTTTCTTATCTATACCCAGGGAGTGGTGCGCAAACTCAGGGAAGAGGAGAAAAGGGCCACCGGTATTTTCGCCAACCTGTATGCAGCGGCTGCCACCTCGATGGCTGCCACCGGTATCGAGCTGCATCTAATTGTAGAAGACGTAATTAAGAAGACAAATTTCCCAGTTATAGTCACTGATACCGAGGACAACCCCCAGGTATGGAAAGGCGTGGGCATCTCTTCCGCTGACACCTCAGAGACTACCCAAGCAATTCTGAAACAGATGGTGGCTGAAATGGATCGTCAGAACAGTCCTGTCCCTTTAGTTTCTGAGAAGCTGGGTGGTATTTTCGGCTACCTTCACTACGGCGAGTCCACCGCCTTTCATCGTCTCACCTGGTTGCCTTTTGTGGAAATAGGCGTCATCTTGCTCTTCGTCTTTATTGGATTTTTGGGATTTAGACACATCAAGAATAGCGAACAGCGGTACATCTGGATAGGAATGGCAAAAGAAGCTGCCCACCAACTGGGTACTCCCATATCTTCTCTGTTCGGTTGGTTGGAGCTACTGAAAGCGAGGACAAAGGATAAGGGTTCCTCCGTCGTAGAGGAGATGGAAAACGATGTATCCCGACTGAACAAAATTGCCTCCAGGTTCAATCAGATAGGTCTGACTCCCAGGCTCAAAAACGAGAATGTGGCGCCCATAATCACCGAGACCATTGCCTATTTCCAGAGGAGATTGCCTCAGTTCGGGGCTGAGGTCAGAATCACAGGTACTTACGAAGAGGTTCCAGATATTCCTGTAAACAGAGAGCTTCTAAGCTGGGCATTTGAGAATCTTCTCCGAAATTCCTTGGATGCGATTGACAAACAGGGGGGGAGGA
>DAOVPH010000147.1 GCA_030629295.1 Candidatus Latescibacterota bacterium
CTTATAAGGGGCAGAGGCACCAAAGGTGGTTATCCCTATCACATCGCCGTCGAGCCCCACATAACGGTGCCACCCCAATGGGTAAGATGCCTCTATTGCCAGCCTGGCAGTGACCTTGGGTGGAAGAACCACATCCTTATAGGCTTGGGTCTGTTTCTCAAACAGCTCCCAGCTTGGTATATTAACCACTCTGGCAGCAATCCCCTTATCTATCAGTTTTTCATAAGCCCCAAGGA
Organism: Candidatus Latescibacterota bacterium; assembly: GCA_030629295.1. GTDB lineage: Bacteria > Latescibacterota > MVCY01 > MVCY01 > MVCY01 > MVCY01. The sequence continues at coordinate 237 of DAOVPH010000147.1, forward strand.
CTAAATGAACCTCAGAGCCAGTAGCCAGCAAAATGACCTCTGGCTGCCGTTCAGGTGGATCAACCAGGACATAGGCGCCCCGCTTAAGGCCTATGGCCGAGGCGAATTTTTTCCTGTCGATAATTGGCAGCTTTTGCCTGGTCAATGTTAATGCAATAGGTCCATCTCTGTTTTCCAACGCCACCTCCCAGGCTACCGCAGTTTCGGTGGCATCTGCCGGACGGATAACGGTTAGATTTGGTATAGTTCTCAAGCTGGGCAGATGTTCAACAGGCTGATGGGTGGGACCATCCTCGCCCAACCCGATGGAATCATGAGTAAAAACATATATTACCGGAAGTTTCATCATCGCAGCCAATCTTATAGCCGGTCGCATATAGTCGGAGAAAACCAGAAAAGTACCGCCATAGGGGATCAGTGCTCGGCTTAAAGCTATGCCGTTTAATATTGACCCCATAGCATGTTCTCTTATGCCGAAGTGAAAATTCCTTCCCTGGTGGTCAGCCCCGAAATCTCCCAAGTCTTTGAGATAAGTATTGGTTGAAGGGGCAAGATCGGCCGAGCCCCCAATCAGATTGGGGATGTGAGGAGCTATGGCATTCAACACTTTTCCTGACGCACTCCGAGTAGCCACAGGGGTGTCTGCCCCTTCAAAAGTGGGAATTTTCTCTTTCCAACCGCTAATGAATTTTCTTTCAGAAAACATCTGCCACTGCTGGGCCAGTTCTGGAAATTTTCCGCGATATGCCTCGAACAGTTTTTGCCACTCTTTTTCGCATCCTTCACCCCGTTCGATGGTCTTACGGAAGTGAAGCAAAACCTCTTGGGGTACATAGAAGTCTGGTTCCTGGGGCCAGCTCAGATTCTGCTTGGTGAGTTTAACCTCTTCAGAGCCAAGTGGCGCTCCGTGGGACGCAGCAGTGTCCTGTTTGTTGGGACTGCCGTAGGCGATGTGGGTTCTGGCCACAATGAGTGAGGGTTTTTCTTGCTCTTCCTGGGTTTTAACCACTGCCCCGGCAATTTTCTCAAGATCATACCCGTCTACATGCTGTACATGCCATCCCAGTGCCGTAAATCTCTTTCCTACATCTTCGCTGAATGCCAGTTCGGTAGGACCTTCAATGGTGATGTGATTGTCATCGTAGACGTAAATAAGCTTGCCGAGTTTGAGGTGACCGGCTAAGGAGGCGGCTTCTGAGGAGACCCCTTCCATCAGATCCCCATCGCTCACGATCGCATAGATGTGATAATCGAACAATGGATAGCCCGGGCGGTTGAAGTATTCAGCAAGATATCGCTGGGCTATAGCCATCCCTACTCCCGTTCCAAAACCCTGTCCCAGAGGTCCTGTGGTAGTTTCAATTCCTGAAGAGATATCATATTCAGGATGTCCTGGTGTTTTACTTCCCCACTGGCGGAAGTTTTTTATATCATCGAGGGACATATCGTATCCGCTGAGGTAGAGAAGCCCGTAAAGCAGGGTTGAACCGTGGCCAGCAGAGAGGACAAATCTGTCTCTGCCAGGCCAGAGGGGATTTTGGGGGTTGTGGCGTAAGAATTTTGTCCACAGAACATAGGCTATAGCCGCGGTTCCCATAGGCATCCCGGGATGTCCAGAATTTGCCTTCTCCACAGCATCAACCGCCAGCATTCTAAGGGTATTGATACAAAGATCATCAAGTTTGGGCTGCTCCATATTCCTCCTCCGTTAGGAAGTTTGCGACTTTTTTAGCGTAACTATTCAGCCACTAAGGCACAAAGACACAAAGGAAATAAAAGATGGAATCAAAAGATTTATTTAATCTTGGTGCCTTAGTGTCTTTGTGGCTGAACTGTTACAGGTGTTTCTATAGCCTTGGTCTCCTTTGAATTTCGTAGGAAACTATCCGGTTCTTTTTACGTCCAAACCCCGGGGATTTCATAACCACAGAACTTACATTTACCCTCTTTCAAGTTGACCTCTAACACATAGTAGCCTTTTCTTCGGACTACTACCTTACCGCATTTCGGACAATAGGTATTCTCCGCCTCACTGCCCGCCACATTTCCAATGTAGACATAATTTAAACCAGTATCCTGGGCTATTTTCCTTGCCCGTTCCAGCGTCTTTACCGGAGTAGGAGGATAATTCTTCATCTTATAGGCAGGAGAGAACCGGGAGAAGTGAAGCGGCACATCTGCCCCCAGGTTTTCTCCTATCCAATTACATACCCCCTTGAACTCGTTGTCGCTGTCGTTCTCGGTCGGGATAACCAAGTAGACAATCTCGAACCACATTCCCAGTTGTTTCAGAAGCTTCAGAGTGTCCAGAACCGGCTGCAATCTGGCGGAGCATATCTTCTGGTAGTAACTTTCACTGTAGGCCTTCAGGTCGATCTTTACTGCATCTAAATATTTACACCACTGTTCCATAGGCTTGGGATTTATAAAGCCATTGGAGACAACCACATTCCTCAATCCCAGCTTCTTTGCCGCTCTGGAGGTATCAAGCACATACTCGTAAAAAATCACTGGTTCTGAATAGGTATAGGCGATCGACTTTGCCCCGCCCTGCTGTGCCAACTGAGCTACCCTCTCTGGAGGGAGGTAAACATTTCTCAACTGTTCAGGGCCTACCTGGGCTATATCCCAATTTTGGCAGAACTTGCATTCAATATTACATCCGGCAGTAGCGATAGAGAAGGCACTTGTGCCTGGCAGAAAGTGGAAGAAGGGTTTCTTCTCTATGGGGTCTATATGGACAGCACAGGGGTTAGCGTAGACTAAGGTATAGCAGGTTCCGTCCACATTCTTTCTCACTCTGCACAGACCCTTTTGTCCTTCTCCTACTGTACATCCCCAGGGGCAGAGCTCGCACCTGACCGCCCTTCTCCCCAGCTTCACATAGTGCATCGCCTCCTTGGCCACAAATATATGCTTGCTGTCCACAATGCCAGCCGATGCCTCTGCCTGTCCAAAAGGCTGAATTAGGCCCATCACCTGGGAGATCAAAGCCAGAGAGGTCCCTTTTTCTGCTATGTCACCCAGAAACTGTCGCCTTGAAATCTCGGAACCCATCCGAATCACCTCCTAATTTTCGTCTATTATAACTAAATATCCGGCTGAAAGCAAGACAAAAATATCTCTGGCTCCTCCGGTGACTCTTGCTCTCACCTACTAACTTATTTTGCCCTATGAATCCCTGTAATCTAAGGAATGCCAAAAAATGGCTTGACTTTTCCGTATTTTCAGATATTTTTACTTAAGAGGAAGATTGCCTACTCTGTACTGCAAACCCGCGAAACTCTGTTTTTTTGACAAGGTTTATGTTTGGGAATCCGTGAAATCCGCGGTTACTTTCTTGGGTTGCGGCTCCGGTGCACTGCGGTTTCTAAACGATAAAAGGAACGGATTAAGCAACAAACACCTGAGTTTATTAAATATGACGCAGTATGCTGAGAAAATCGTAAGGGAAGAAGTTGCCAGTATTCTCAAAAACGCCGGTTTAAATCCAGTCGAGATTAAGGCTGGACTTAGTACACCCCCGAGCCCTGAACTGGGGGATTACAGTTTCAACTGCTTTCTTCTTTCTAAGGAATCGCCAAAAGCAGCAGCTGAAGATTTGGTTAAGAGACTAAATCCCCAGAAATATGTTAAAAAAATCCAAACCGCAGGACCTTATATCAACTTTACCGTGGACAAAGAGAAGTTCGCTGCGTTGGTGTTGAAAGAGATATTCACTCTGGAAAGCTCCTACGGCAACTGGGAGCTGGGAGCTGGAAAAACAGTGGTAGTGGATTTCTCCTCTCCAAATATCGCTAAGCCCTTTGGAGTCGGGCATCTCAGATCAACCGTAATCGGAAATTCCATCTGTAAACTGTACGAATCGTTAGGATATACCTGCATTGGCATCAACCACTTGGGCGACTGGGGAACCCAGTTTGGGAAGCTTATTGTGGCTTACCGAAAGTGGGGAAAGGAAAAACAGTTAAAGGTAAAGCCAGTCCAGCAACTGTATGATCTTTATGTGAAGTTTCATGCTGAGGCTCAGAAGGACAAATCATTAGAAGAAGAGGCCAGAGATTGGTTTCGAAG
>DAOVPH010000095.1 GCA_030629295.1 Candidatus Latescibacterota bacterium
ATAACTTCTTCTAACTCGGCAAGATTCTTCTCTATTTGCTCTTCCAGTCCCGGGGGATAGTTCTCCCCGTGCTCATAATAAAACTTGCAGGCCTCGGTAGAGACAGTGTAGCCTGGGGGGACTGGCAGCCCGATGTTAGTCATCTCTGCCAGGTTTGCTCCTTTTCCTCCCAACAGCGATTTCATTCCAGCATTGCCTTCAGCTTTGCCTCCACCAAAGAAATAGACGTACTTTCTGCCCATCAAATGCTCCTCCTTTTGTGTGAATGGTTTTAAAATGTTCCTAAATATATACAAAAATATCTTCGGGGGCAATCTTTTTCTTCGCTTCACTGAACACGCAGTTCAGTTGTATTTGCGTTTATTCTAAATCTTTTCTTAGGATAGCCAATTTTCCGAGGAGCTGTTTTCCGTTTTGGTTACAGAAAGAGTAGAAATAAATCCCGGAAGCCACCAAGTTATCCAAGCTGTTGGTGCCGTCCCAGGTGGTCTCTCCGAATTCATCAGCGGTGAGGGTTCTCACCGACTCCCCCAGCAGAGTGTATATTCGAACAGTAGAGTTAGGGGAAAGGCCAGGAAAAGTGACCTGATCTTTTTCTGCCCCGCTGATAAACGGATTGGGATAAACCAGAGCGACTTGTTGAAGTGATGGCCTGGGGATTTTAAACCGATTCAGCCCTATCGGTGTTCCTATCCAGAGCTCTCCGGCCAGCTCATCGAAGGCGAGAGATTTAACCCTGTTGTCAACCAGACCACACGATCCTTGGGTATAATGGGTCCAAGAAGTGCCGTCAGCAGAGAATCGATAAAGGCCATTTTCGGTAGCAAACCACTTATTGTTTTGGGGGTCGACAAGTATTCGATTAACGGTGATCTCCCGTAGATAAGTATTCCAGCTTTCGTAGGTGTAGTCTTTAATGATAGGATTATATCGGCCTCGGATGGCGTTCACCCCTGAATCTGTTCCTATCCACAAAACACCTTCTTCATCAAAGGCGATATCTGTTATGTTATTGCTGATCATTTCTTCGGGATAAAAGGAGGTGGAGAAGATTATTACCGTGTCATCTCCCCGTTGGAAGGGGGTTCCTCCGTCATCGAACAGGCAGAAGCCGGCGTTGAAGGTTCCTATCCACTTCAGCCCCGTCTCATCAATGGTGATAACACTGCCCCAGAGCTCGCCATCGCCTCCGCTGGGGAGTCCATCCTCAGAAGGGGTGTAAAACATCTTCTTGCTGGGGGGGAAATCGTCGAAGACTGCCACTCCCTGTTGGTAATCGGACATCCAAATATTTCCGTTTCTATCTTCGCAAATATCATTAATTACCAGATAGTCAGGGTTAGTAGGGATGCCTTTGAGTATGCTATTGTCCTGGTCAATTAGCTCCCAATCTCCCTGTTCTGAGGACAGATGTATGCCTGCCCCCCAGGTGCCCAGCCAGATTCGGGAACGGGAGTCAACAACGACACAGACAACACTGTTCTCAGCAGTCCATTTCCCCAGAGGGGTCGGAGTGGCAAAATGGTTTGTCCATTTCTCTCCATCAAAGCAATAAGCACCTCTACAGCCCGTCTGATCTCGATAGCTGGAAGCTACCCAGAGTCGGCCCTGATGGTCAAATGTCAAGTCCATGAAAGTGTTGGCAGCAGGGCAGTTTACCTGGAAAGAGTCCACTTCCCCGGATTTGGCTCTAACTAAGTAACCACCTTCTACCCCAGCCCAGAGGGCAGGATCGGGTGAGACTGCCAGACACTTAGTCTTCTTGGGTAAAGATGTGTTTCTCTTCCAGTGAGAGAGGCAAGACAAGGGTGACTGAAACACCCCGTAGCGCTCGGTGGCTACCAGTAGCTTCTCTTGATAGATTAGAAGATCGTAAGATGGCAGTGGCAATCTCGGATACCAGCGGTTGTTTTCATAGCTATACCCTCCGTTTTCGGTTCCAATGTAGATCACTGAATCCGCCTGGATGATGCTGTAGACCTTTTTCTTCAAATCGGTCGAAGACCAACTGGTGGGGTCCTGGAGGTTGGAGCGTACCCCACTGGGTTGAAAAAGAGGAGCGTGAGCCACGCCAGTTGTTGTGCCTGCCCACAGATATTTGCCAATCACCTTTACGCAAAATGCTTCACTGTTTCGGGGCAGTGTGCCAAACTGATGGTAGGTTTCTTTTATTTCATCTTTGTATGTGCTGAACAGACTTACTCCCACATCTGTGGCCACATAGAGGGTGCTGTCGTTCTCGAAAAAGAGAGAGTTGATCGGATTAGGGCTAGGAAAGGGTCTAAAAGTGGTAAAAGTCTTTTCCCGACCGAATTTGCTCAAGCCGTCCCCTTCGGTACCAAACCAGAGGTTGCCCTGACTGTCTTCCGCAATACACAAGACCTTATTTCCTGCTAATCCATCGAGTGTGGTATAAATGGTGAAGGTGCCCTCCGTTGGGTGTAATCTGAGCACTCCGCCGTCGGTAGCCGCCCAGACATATCTCTCTCCTGCCAGGATGTCGTTGATCTTTACCACAGAGGTGTAAAGGTCCCAATCACCTGTTGCCGCAAATAGACTACTGCTAAGCATTACGAAAAGTGATGGCAGCAGGACCCATTTTATTGCTAAGCTTCTCAGAACAACCTCCTTAAGCCTCAAAGCGTAAATGAACTACTATGTCGCTTCTCGGACAATATTAAACTTCATACTGTCATTGCGAGGAGCGAAGCGACGAAGCAATCTCTTTATTTGAGGGAAGTTGAGATTGCTTCGCTGGCGCTCGCAATGACAAATTATTAAAAGGTTGTTTAGTTAACGCTGTACTGGGCAGGCTTCTCCTAAATACAGATATTATCTTTGTCTCAGAGTTAGTCTAGGACTGGTTTGTTGAGATTCTTGTGTCCATTGTCATTTGGCGGAGACAGATAAATCCCTCCACTGTTCAAGTAACTCCTGATGGTCGGAGTTCTCCAACTGGCTGAATTGTTCTTCCATAGCCTCCAAGATGAGCTGGAGTAATGTGATGCGAGAGACCTGTTTTCCCGATTCGATGTAGAGGGAGGTTGCCCGCTGCCGAAGCTCTTCGGAGAAGTCTTCCTGGCGGTGGGTTACATTCAGGCCAAATCCCAATATTAGAGGGTTTGTCTTTTCCTGGTTTGGTTGAGTGTTTATCTCTGTTAAAATTCCACCCACTTTTCTTGCTCCCAGCAGAATGTCATTAGGCCATTTGAGGGTAGGCTCAAGTTCTGTGAGACGGCGAATAGCCCTGATGATGGAGACAGCAGCACCGAGGGTGACCTTCCAGGTGTCGAAAGAAGGGATTTCGGGACGAAAGATCAAAGATGCCCATATTCCGCAGCCGTAGACTGATTCCCAACCGTGCCCTCTTTTACCTTTACCCGCGATCTGCTCCTCTGCCACCACCAGTGTTCCATCTTCTGCCCCTTGGAAGGCTAATCTCTTGGCTATCTGGTTAGTAGAGTTCACGGAAGCATGGCAGTAGACTCTCCTGCCCAGAATCCTGGTTTTCAGGTCCGAGAGGATGTTTTGTTCTGTCATTTGCCCAGCGATATCTAAACAACTCATTCTATCTTCTCCACCAGCAGGCTTATGTCTAAAGCTGGGGCAGAGTGGGTTAGCCTACCGATAGATATGAAGTCCACGCCCGTCTGGGCGATCTGGCGGATATTCTCCAGAGTGATATTGCCTGAGACCTCGATCTCCACCTCTAGCTTTTGATTCCGGATTATCTCCACTGCTTTGCCGATCTGTTCAAGCCCCATATTGTCCAGCATAATCCTGTCCACCGGCAGGGAGCAGGCCTCTTTCACCTCGTTCAGGGTTCTGGTCTCCACCTCGATTTTTGTCCCCTGTCTGCTGAACCGTGGCAAGGCTTCTCTCGATCTTCGCACTGCCTCGGTGATGCTGCCGGTGGCTTTGAGGTGATTTTCCTTGATTAGGACCATATCGTAGAGGCCAAAGCGGTGGTTCACTCCTCCGCCAATTCTGACGGCATATTTGTCCAAGATGCGGTTGCCAGGGGTTGTTTTGCGGGTGTCGGTCACCTTTGCCCCCGTGCCACCGATGGCCTCCCCAAACTTTGCGGTCAGGGTGGCCATTCCTGACATCCGCCCCAGGAAGTTCAGCGCTGTGCGCTCTGCCGTAAGGATACCTCTAACAGGACCAGAAACGGTGGCAAGCACATCTGCTGGGTTTACCCTGCTGCCGTCTGTCAGTTGAGGGAAAAACTGAATGTTCTTATCTACGGTTTTAAAGACCAGCCTTGCTACATCCAGGCCGGCTACCACCCCAGATTGTTTGGCCAATATCACCGCTTCTGCCCGAAGGTCTTCACCCACTGTCCACTGGCAGGTGATGTCGCCTGTACCTATGTCTTCCTCTAAGGCCCAGCGGACGATCTTCTGAACCTCCCGCCAATCTTTAAATTCAGTTGTCTTCATCGCTCATCAGTGCGAAATCGATTCAGCCGTTGAACACTGGTTTTTGGGATTGTACACAATACAAGCTCCGTAACCGAGCTTTCCAAAGCTCGCCCCGTTAGATATGGAAAACCCGTCAGCGAAATCTGCCACACAGAGAAATTATCTAACGGGGCTCGTTCTGAGAAGGCGCTGCGAAGTTTGGAAACTTCGGCTACGGGTTTTTAGGTTATCCATAATATAAGAATAAATTGAGAGTCGTCAAGGTCAATTTGAGAAAGCGTCAAAAGGGCCTGGTTTTTATACCGGAGCAAATTACGCAAGATATCTCTTAGCTGTTGGGTTTACCCAGCGCATTTTTTCCCTTGACAAAATTGTAGATGTGCAGTATATTTCGACAAAATAGGAGAAAAAGGTGTATCCATTATCTGTGAGGTTCTTTAGGATGCTGAGAATATTCCCGCGCTACAGAATGATCAAAAAGATGTCCCACTTTATAGACAGCAATTTCACCTCTGATGAGAAGGGGATTTTTTCTCTACTATTGTCGTTAGCTGGCTTATCCCTATTAGTGGTGCTATCCTGAACCTGACTTACTCTGCTTTGGAGAGCGAGTTGGTACCGGGATTTTTACAGGGAACTTAAAAAGCCAGCTACATTTATATTTGGAGGAAAAGATGATAAGCGACAGGGCTAAGAAAGGGGTGGAGAGGACTCCCAACCGGGCGCTTCTTTATGCTACCGGGATTGCCAGAAGTCAAATGGACAAACCCTTCATCGGAGTGGCGACCAGTTTTAACGATCTTATCCCCGGTCATATAGGAATGCGAGAACTGGAACGGGCGATAGAGAAGGGGATAAATGCTGGCGGTGGGGTTTCCTTTCTGTTCGGAATTCCCGGTGTGTGTGATGGCATAGCTATGGGACACAAGGGAATGAAATACTCTCTGCCCTCCCGGGAACTTATCGCCGACTCGGTGGAATCGGTGGCCGAGGCCCATGCCTTCGATGGGTTGGTGCTTCTCACTAACTGTGACAAGATCACCCCGGGGATGCTTATGGCCGCTGGCCGGCTGGATATCCCCGCTGTTGTGGTCACTGCCGGACCGATGCTCTCCGGAAGATACCAGATGAAGAGGCTCTCCTTAGTCAGAGACACTTTTGAGGCTGTAGGCCGTTACCACGCCGGCCAGATCGACGAGGAAGAACTGACCCGGCTGGAGATGGAAGCCTGCCCCGGACCCGGTGCCTGTCAGGGACTCTACACCGCTAACACTATGGCCTGCGTCACCGAGACCCTGGGGGTGTCGCTGGAGGGCTGCGCCACTGCCCTGGCAGGTATGGCCAAGAAGAAGCGAATCGCCTACCTGAGCGGAGAACGCATTGGGGAGCTGGTGAAAGAGCAGTTAACCGCCAGAAAGGTTATGACCAGGGCAGCATTTGAGAACGCCATAAGGATAGATATGGCCCTGGGAGGATCGACCAACACCGCTCTGCATATTCCTGCCATAGCTCACGAGGCCGGTGTGGAATTGCCCTTACAGCTATTCGATCAGATAAGCAGAGAAACTCCCCACATCACCAATCTGCGTCCCGGCGGTGACTATTTTATGGAAGACTTAGAGTATGCCGGTGGCATCCCTGCCGTGCTCGCTGTTCTGAAGGAGAAACTAAACGACTGCCCTACTGTAACAGGTAAGAGTATCCTCCGGATTGCCCAAGAGGCTGAGGTGGCCGACAAAGAGATCATCCGCAGCTTAGTCAACCCTTACCATTTGGAGGGGGGCATAGCGGTGCTTAAGGGTTCCTTAGCCCCAGATGGCTCGGTGGTCAAGCAGAGTGCTGTCTCAGAGAAGATAAGACGGTTTGAGGGTACAGCCCGGGTGTTTGATTCGGAGGAAGAGGCAATGCAGGCTATCACCGGGGGCGAGATTTCCCCCGGCGAGGTAGTAG
>DAOVPH010000100.1 GCA_030629295.1 Candidatus Latescibacterota bacterium
ATTACACTAACATTCTTAATATGCTGGATATGGCAGGGATACCTCTATGGTCAAAGGAAAGGGGTGAACAGGATCCTCTGGTTTTAGGAGGTGGGCCTTGTGCTTTTAATCCAGAGCCTTTGGCAGATTTTTTCGACGCCTTTGTTATAGGTGATGGGGAAGAGGTATTAGCGGAGCTCATTGACTTACTGCAGACGGCCAAAGGGACAAGCAGACCCGAGAAACTCAGGCAACTGGCAGCAATAGAAGGGGTTTATGTCCCCGCTCTCTATCGGGCAGACTATGACGGTGAAGGCAACTTCAAAGGGATTTTTCCTGCCGATCCTCCAGCCCCTGAGCACATCCGGGCCAGGGTTGCCGAACTGAAGAGGGATAACTATCCTCCTCGTCCTCTGGTCCCTTTGACTCAGATTACCCACGATCGGCTGTCGGTGGAGATTATGCGGGGCTGTACCCGTGGCTGCCGTTTCTGCAGTGCGGGGATGACCTACAGACCGGTTCGGGAGAGGCCGGTGGCCGATATAGTGGAGCAAATCAGGCAGGGAATCGATGCCTCCGGCTGGGAGGAAGTGTCGCTGCTGTCCCTGTCTACATCTGATTACAGTGAACTTAGCCAACTTCTCTCTCAACTCAGTCCTTTGCTGACTTCCAGGAGATTGACCCTCTCGCTTCCCTCTATCCGGATGGACAACTTTACCCTGAAACTGGCCCGGTCGATCCAGGGGGTTCGCAAGGCCGGCTTGACCTTCGCCCCTGAAGCCGGAACCCAGAGGCTCAGAGAGGTGATCAATAAGAACTTGGACGAGAAAGAGCTTTTAGAGACTATCACAACTGCTTACTCCGCCGGCTGGGGATCGGTCAAGCTCTATTTTATGATTGGACTTCCCACCGAGAGTTACGAAGATTTAGATGGGATAGTGGATCTGGTGAAGAAGATCGTCCACATCGGCAGACGACAGGGCGGTAAAGGCTTACATATCAGTATTTCCCCATTTTCTCCCAAATCCCATACCCCGTTTCAGTGGGATGCCCAGGAGAACCTGGAGCAGCTTAGGGAAAAATCTCACTACCTGCGAGACCGTATTTGCTGGAAGAATGTACGGTTGAAGTGGAGAGACCCCAAAGTATCGTTCATAGAGGCGGTTTTCGCCCGGGGGGGGAGAAATCTCTCCCAGGTCTTATGGGAGGCTTGGACCAATGGGGCCAAGTTCGACAGCTGGACAGACTCCTTCGATTTCCAGCGCTGGATGGATGCCTTTCAGAAAACAGGTATTGACCCTTACCGGGAGGTGGGGACAAGACAACCTGATGCGCCTTTGCCCTGGGACCATATCTGTCCTGGAGTGACAAAGGAGTTCTTGAAAAAAGAGCGGGAGAAGGCTTTTATCCCGGAGCAGACTCCCGACTGTCGCACTGGCTGTGTGGAGTGCGGACTTCCTGCCCCACTGAGAACAAAACAGCGCCTTCTTTCTACTGCAGTTGAACCAGCCCCAAGTTCCAAGCCGGAAGAGGAGACCGAAGAGGCTGCTCTGTTTGGGCGGAGGAGAAAAAAGAAGACAGCCGTTGCCCAGATAGCCAAGACCAGGGTGAGACTCAAATATGCCAAGGGGCAGCAACTGAAATTCTTAGGTCACCTGGACTTGGTGGAAATATTCCATCGCGGGGTAAGGATAGCCCGGTTTCCTATGGATTACTCTCGGGGTTTTCACCCTCGCCCGAAAATGGCCTTTGGGCCGCCGTTGAACCTGGGAATAACCAGCAGAGCTGAGTATGTGGACCTGCAGTTTGCCCAGCCCTGTTTGGAGAGTGTTAAAGAAAAATTGACCCTGGCGCTGCCTATGGGATTGGAGATCTTGGAGGAAAGACCTATTTTTGGCAGAGCAGAGTCTTTGACCAAGATAATAAACTTGGCTGAGTACACTGTCAAGTTGGAATCCGAGCTGAATATCGGGGAGCTGGAGCAGACAATTAAGAGATTTCAAAGTACTGAGATCCTCACTGTTCAACGTAAGAAGGGAGGGTTAGTGAGGGAGGTGAATATAAGGGCTGGCACCAGGGAGATTTCGCTAACTTCCTCCCCGGCAGGAGTACCCCTGGTGCGAATGCTGCTTCTGACCGGCAGCGACAACGATGTCCGCCCCACAGAGGTGCTGGAGTGCCTGCTCGACTGGCCTCGGGAGAGAGTGCTTTCCTTAGATATTAGTCGCACTGCTCTTTATGTGGAGAAAAATGGGAAATTCATTAATCCAATGGGAGTGATATAGATTTGGCTACTGAGATAATAATCAATGTGGGCGTTTATGAGACTCGCATCGCCATTCTGGAAGACCAAAAAGTGATGGAGGTCTTAGTAGAGCGGCCCGAGAAGCAGAGGACGGTCGGTAATATCTACAAGGCAATAGTCGAGTCGGTTTTACCTGGAATGCAAGCGGCGTTTGTCAATATTGGCTTAAAGAAAAGTGCATTCCTGCCTCTGGGAGATGTGGAAGAGGGCCGTTTGTTCGATTTTGAAGTGGAGGCAGAGAACCCCCGGGCACGGGCATTCGGACAACACCTCCAACAAGGACAGGAGGTCATCGTGCAGATCACCAAGGAGCCCATTGGCACTAAAGGGCCACGGGTAACCACAGAGGTCTCTCTGCCAGGAAGGTTCGCTGTGCTCTTACCCAGTGATGACCGTATTGGGGTTTCCCGGAAGATTGCTAACTGGACAGAGAAAAGGCGTCTTAGGAAAGTAACCCAGGAGATAAAGCCCGACGGTTTTGGAGTCATAGTCAGAACCGTTGCCAAAACCAAGGGGAAGGCCGAATTGGAAGGAGACATAAAGAATCTTCTTAAAACCTGGAACAAGGTCTACAAACGGGCTCAGAAGGTCAAGGCTCCGGTTCTGCTCCATCGAGAGATGGGAATGACCTCCAGTCTGATCAGAGATCTGTTTACCGATGATGTCGACCGGGTAGTGGTGGATTCCAAACGGGAACATAAACAGATTGTAGCTTATCTCCGCTCTGTTTCTCCCCAGTTGTGCTCTAAGGTGGAGTTGCACGATGAAAAGTCACCTCTATTCGATGCCCTTAAGATAGAGCAAGAAATAGAAAAAACCTGGGATAGAAGAGTGTGGTTGAAAAAGGGTGCCTATTTGATCATCGACCACACTGAGGCCTTGGTGACTATTGATGTGAACAGTGGCAGATATGTGGGCAAAACAGACCAGGGTAAGACGGCCTTAGAGATCAACTTGGGGGCAGCCGGGGAGATTGCCAGACAACTGAGGCTGCGGGACATCGGGGGGATTATTGTCATAGATTTTATTGATATGGCTTCGGCAAGGGCCAGGAAAAAGGTGTGGGAGAAGTTGATGGCAGCCCAGGAGAGGGACAGATCCAGAACAAATGTGCTGCCTGTAAGTGAGTTCGGTCTGGTGGAGATGACCCGCCAGAGAGTACGCCCTAGTCTGCTCTACACCTTCAGTGAAACTTGCCCTGTCTGTAATGGAGTCGGAAGGGTTCAGGGGCGTGACACCACAGTGAGCAAAACCGAGAGATGGCTCAGAAGGGCGCGGGCTGCTTCCGCAGAGAAGAATTTGATCCTCCAGGTTCATCCTTTAGTGGCTGAATACCTTTCAGAGAAGGACGAATCCCGGTTGAAACTGCTGAAGAAATCAACCAAAACTAAGGTTGACTTGGTCTCTGTCCCCGAGTTGGCTATAGAGCAATATCGCTTTCTGTCAGCTAAAACAGGGGAGGACCTGACAGAACAATTTAAGGTGTGAATCTCAGATTCGGAGATTTTGAACTCAAGGCAATTTTGATCCTTTCGTAAAAAGTCCAAAATCTACTACAGACACAAAGACACGGAGAAAAGCGAACATGTAATTACTTGATTATTTTGAAAATTATTTCTCTCTGTGTCCTCAGTGTCTCTGTGGCAAAATTGGGTTTAGGGACTTTTTACGGACGGATCAATTTTGGCAATTTACGGGTCAATTCTCCAAACCCAAAGTAAAATCTTGAAACATACACCAACAGAGGGAGTGCTTATGTATGCAGTAATGAGGATGGCTGGTTTTCAGTTCAAGGTGGAAAAACAGCAGGAGATTCGGGTACCTAAGTTGGATCTACCAATAGGGGAGAAGATCACTATTCCAGAGGTTCTCTTGGTCTCAGACAATGAGAAAACAACGGTGGGAACCCCCACTGTTCCCGGAGCAACCGTGGAGGGAAAAGTTCTTTCCCACGGAAGAGGAGAAAAGATTACTGTGTTCAAAATGAAGCGAAGAAAGAACTACAGGCGTAAAAAGGGACATAGGGAAGACTACACCCAGATTTTGATCGAAGCTATCCAGGTAGGAAAAAACAGAGGAGGTGAATAGTTATGGCGCACAAGAAAGGAGTAGGGAGTTCTCGAAACGGCAGAGATAGTCATTCTAAGCGCTTGGGAGTTAAGAGGTTTAGTGGACAATTTGTGAGCCCAGGCACTATCCTGGTCAGACAGAGGGGTACTAAGATTCATCCCAGTGTCAATGTGGGTAAAGGCGGAGATGACACCCTGTTCGCTTTAGTTGCTGGCAAGGTTTGCTTTGAGAAGACTGGCCGGGGGAGAACCAACGTCAGTGTGACATAGGTGAGGACAATTTATCTGTCGTTCTCACGACTATCATCGGTAGATTTCTTATGAAACGGAAGGAGATGAGTCAAATTGAAGAAAGATATCCATCCCAAATACGAAGACGCTACCATTACCTGCAGTTGCGGTAATTCGATTAAGACCAGGTCCACGGTAAAGAACCTGCGAGTGGAGATATGCTCGAAATGCCATCCTTTTTACACTGGTACCCAGAAGTTCGTGGACAGCGCTGGGAGGGTGGAGAAATTCCAGAGAAAATATGGTTTATCCCAAAATAAGGCTTCAGAAAACCAAGCAGAGAAATAGTTTGTTCATAAGTCTCAACTACGAAATCCCAAACGCCATAAATGCGATCCGCTCGTAAGAAGTCGTCAAGGGAGAGGGAGCATCTCGGACTCGTTGCGAGTCAATCGAATTTGGTTCATTTTGGCTGTCGGAGCCTGGGCGTAAATCATTTCTGGTAGGCAAGCAAAAAGGTGAAATATGTTGTCTGACAAGCTGGAGGAGATAGAGAACCGATACTCAGAAGTAGAGCGACTTCTAACCGACTCCCAAATAATGAAACAGAGGGAGCGATATGGTGCCCTGGCTAAAGAGCACGAGGAATTGGGCGAGGCTGTGGTCCTCTACCGCCGTTACAAAGCTGTGCTGAAAGATTTTCAAGAGGCAGAGAGGATTCTCAACCAGTCCAATGGCTCTGAAGATGCCGAGCTGGTGGAACTGGCAAAGGCAGAGATCCAGGAGTTAAGGGGAGAAAAAGAGAGACTTTCGGAGCAATTACAGGAACTCCTGGTTCCCAAAGATCCTAACGATGAGAAGAACTGTATAATGGAAATCCGCGCTGGCACAGGTGGAGAAGAGGCCAGCCTGTTCGCTGGCGATCTCTACCGGATGTATTGCCGGTATGCTGATCGGCAGGGTTGGCAAATTGAGCCCTTAAGCTCCGCTCCTACCAGCTTAGGTGGATTTAAGGAGGTTATCTTGGCCGTTTCAGGCAAGAGGGTCTACGGAAAACTTAGATATGAGAGTGGTATCCACCGGGTGCAGCGCGTGCCAGTTACTGAATCCGGGGGCAGAATTCACACTTCAGCATCCTCAGTGGCTGTTTTGCTGGAGGTACCAGAGGTTGAAGTCCAACTCGATCCCGATGAGTTGAAAATAGAGGTCTTTCATTCCTCTGGACCGGGAGGGCAGGGCGTTAACACCACCGATTCAGCGGTCAGAATAACCCACACCCCTACCGGGCTGGTAGTACAGTGTCAGGATGAAAGGTCACAGCATAAGAATAAGGCCAAGGCCCTTCAAATATTGCGGGCCAGACTTCAGGACAGGGTCCAAAGAGAATTAGAGGAAGAGATATCCCAAGACAGAAAACTGCAGGTGGGCTCCGGAGATCGCAGCGCCAAAGTACGAACCTACAATTTTCCCCAGAACAGAGTAACTGACCACAGAATAAACCTCAC
>DAOVPH010000213.1 GCA_030629295.1 Candidatus Latescibacterota bacterium
GGCGACGGAGAAGCAAAATGGTCCTGAGCATCTTCTCCTGGGCCTGGTCAGGGGTGGGGTGTATTGCCGAGGAGAGAAATAACCCTTTCACCCATCCTTTTCTCCAGTAACGGAGAAAAAGCTGTGAGAGCTCTTCAGGACTGAACTCCACCCGCGGGCAATTCCTTGCCTTCCGGTTAACACAGTAGAAACAGTTATGTTCGCAGAGGTTGCTCTGTAGAACCTTAAACAGGTTGATGCATCCCCCTTTTTCTCCCACTGCCGGGTAGATGAAGTGAAACCGCAGGGAACGTTTTCCCGAGGTGAGAAGCAGAGGCATTCCCGTAACATCAAACTGGGCCAGTTTCCCTAAGGTGTCCAGCTTTTTACCAGGGTCAGCTTTTTTCACTACCTGAACCATAGAACAGATCCCTCATTTTAAACTTGCCAGACCACAGTGTATCACGCTCCGGAGTCAGGGGCCTTTTCAATTAGCTGTTCTAAGTGAATTTTTCCGTCGGTGGGATAACGAAAAGATAGGGGCAAAGCAGCAGACGGCGTAGATGCCTTTTGGGGAAGTTTCTCCAAATTTTGGAACAGCATACCAGTAGAGTTACCGGAGGGCACCAGTACTTCCGTAGTTTTTCGTCTTATGTCAGGATGGCGATCTAATCGAAAGCAGTGAGGCTGCTGCTTTAGCAGAAAGATAGCCTCCACGGAATCTCACCAGTTACCAATATCTCAGAACAGCACGGTGGTGGAGAATCGAGGTGTGTTATTTAGTCCCTGAAATAGATAGGCGAAATCCAGTCTGAAGTTTATGCCAGAGGCCAAGCTATATTTGATGCCGAATCCCACCGGGAAGTTGCGTTGAGGTTCCGGATCCAGGGTCTGGGAGAATCCGGCGCGCAAGGCCAGAAAATTCAGATAGGTTCTCTCGACGCCAAAATGGAGAGCATCTTCACTATCCTGGTAAAGCGATTTTTTAAAGTCTAAGGCAACAACTACGTTGGCTGAGGGACGAGTAGCCACTCCTATGGTTAACTGGGTGGGTACTGCCTCTGAATATTTTCCTGTCTTATTGTTGTCATAAGAGATATTGTTCAACAAGTCGTGCAGGGCAAAACCGAAGGTAAACTTATCTGTCACCTGCCACTGTGCGCCCAAGTCGAGTCCAAACCCAGAACCACTGCCCTGACTTCTCTCTTCACCCCCGTCAGAGTTGTTTCCAAAGCTGACCCGGCGCAGTTTAAGACAAAGGCCAGCCTGAAGTCGATCGAATGGAGGTAACAGCAATTTCCGGGCAGAATAGGCATAGGCCAACAGCACAGTGGTTTCGCTCAGGACATCATCGCCGGTGTAGATTATCGCTTCGCTGTGAGCTTGTGTACCGGCAAATTTCTGTCCATAGGCGGCAAAATAGTACGGCACCAGCGACATCTGGTTTGCGTACATAAAAGTGGCCTGTTTGGATTGTAAGTTGATCAATCCCGCTGGATTCCAGGCGATGGAGTTGGCATCGTCGGCCAGGGCCACATAGGCTCCTCCCATCGCTGCCGGCCTGGCCCCGTAGCCGATATCGGCAAAGACACCGGGAATGCCAGAGAGTCCTGCAGCAGCCGAGCCCGCTAACAAGGGAATCAAGATAGAAATTGACAGGAGTTGCCAGAGCAGGTGGGACGTCCCTCTGCCTGCTATTGCCTTTCTTCTTGAATTTTCTAATCTAACCATAATAGCCTCCTCCACTGGAAACGAATGCTGTTGGTTTTAAGCCTTTGGAAACTAGTAGGTCGTTTCCTAAATAATGTTACAATAACTTGTCATTGCGAGCGTTAGCGAAGCAATCTCTTGAAAATACAGAGATTGCTTCGTCGTTCGTTCCTCACTCCTCGCAATGACATTTCCCTCAAAACTGAGTTTTCGGACAGACACTAGTTAGGATTAGGATCCCGGCCCGCTTCAGAAAGCGGACCGGGATATTTCGTAAGTCTTGCTTACCTGTAAAGGGCTTTGATTACTGCCCACGAGTTAGGCTTGATGGCTGTTGTCGCAACTGCTTCCTCCGGAACCATCACCACCGTTGAGAGATGCGCTACCTCTCCAGTAAGGCTGGTCATCGCCAGGCCATCATAGGTGGCTGAAACACTGATCCCTGCCGGGCTGAATCCGCCCGCTACTGCAAAGACCAGTGTCAGTCCTTGTCTGGTGAGGCCTAAGGGGGCCAAGAACACCGCTTCGAAGTTGGAACTGAGGTCGAAATAGAGCACTAACCCATCCGGACGGTCGAAAGAGAACGGGTCAAGCCGAGGCAGACCCTCGACGCTATTTCCTCCCACGATTCCATCGTAGACCTCAAACTCCAGGACAATAGGGGTCGGATAACCGAACGTCATACCTAAAGTCTGCAAAAAATTGATCTTTATGGTAATGTCCTGATGGACCGCATCCTGGCTGACAGTTATGCTTGAATTCCCCATGGCTGCCCAGTAGGCACCTGCCAAAAATTGGTACTCCGGGGGAATACCAACATCCTGCCATCTGAAGGTCTCGCCTTGTTGCATAGTGTAATTGTCCAGAACGATGGCAGGCGTTCCTGGAATCTCCAGAAACCAGATGAATTTCACATTATCCGCCTGGGCACCACCGGTCAGAATTCCCACCATAGCCAGCGCCGCAACGCAGAGAGTCAAGTATTTCTTCATTTCAGCTACCTCCTTGTTTATGTTTATGCGCAGAGGAGACCTCCTATCTTGCGTTATCTGTGAAATCTCCTACGACAAGAGGGCTTTCTGCTCCGTTCTTTACATCCTGTGGCGACATAAGTAACTTTGCTAATAGCGCATAGGACCTCACCTCCTTTAGGTTCCC
>DAOVPH010000034.1 GCA_030629295.1 Candidatus Latescibacterota bacterium
ACCGTCGACCAGGGGGATATCCTGCCCATAGGGCTCTATTGGCACAGCACCGGCCCGGCGAGGGCCGAAGCCTCATTATCTTGGGAGGCACAGGTGGCCACGCCCTGGTCTCCCGAAGCAGCCACATACGCCGATGCGGACGGAAACGGTGTCGTCGACCAGGGGGAGATCTTAGTAATAGGCCTGAACTGGCATAAGACCCACGCAGGTGGGGTTGCAAGGCCGGCTGTGGACATCTTCAGTATAGACCACTCACGGTATCTAACCCAGTACAGGATGATGTACGAGGCCTTAAAGAACAGCCCCGAAACCGAAGGGATTGTTGAGCTGAGGCAGATCTTGGCCCAGCTCATAGAGCTGGCCCTGCCTAAGCAAGACATGCTGGGCCAGAACTTCCCCAATCCGTTCAACGCCTCCACCCGGATCGAATACCAGTTGTCCCGGCCGGTCCATGTCAAGCTTGCGGTGTATGACCTTCTCGGACAAGAGGTCAGAACCTTAGTGGCCGAAAAGAAGGACGCCGGATCCTACACCATCATATGGGATGGCAAGAACGATTCTGGGCAAGCAGTGGGAAGCGGAGTCTACCTTTACAGAATAGAGAACGGCGATTTCGTAAGGGCAAAGAGGATGATGCTCATCCGCTGAAGACCGTTTGGGATGGCAGCAAGAGCTTGTCTAAGGATGGAAAATTGTAACCATAGTGAATTCACAGTACTTTCGGGGAGGTAATGACCATGAACAGAAGGAGTGCTCTCTTAATCATCGGGCTGATGTCAATTCTATGCTTCGGTTTGTTAGCAGGCTGTGCCAAGGAAGAAGCCCCCACCGCCCCTGCTGGGGCAATATCCGGGAAGGTGGTGGATGAAAGATCGGACGAACCGATAGCTGGGGCCACTGTCTCCACAGACCCGCCCACTTCGACGGTAACTACCGATTCATTGGGAAACTATACCATCTCCGATGTCAAGGCCGGGGCTTACACTGTTAAAGCATCCAAAAGCGGCTATGGGGAGGGTTCTGTGGAGGTCTCTGTCGTCTCGGGAGGGACGGCAGAGGCGGACGTTCGGCTTGAGGCTTTAAACTACCCACCTGTGATACACGGCATCAGCTATCCCCAGACCGTAGATATCGGCGAGACACCTACCATCACCGTAGACGCAAGCGATCCGGATGATGACCCACTTACATACACCTGGAGAGCCCCTGACGGCGGTACGATCTCAGGGATCGGCAAGAGCGTAACCTGGATAGCGCCAAAGACCACAGGGACTTTCACTATATCCCTCTCCATAAGCGACGGCGTGAACGAGCCGGTCTCCCAGACGGTAAGCATCGGGGTGGAGACCACCAACCTGGTGATCAAAGTAGACCCGTATCTGAGCAAGGTATCCTCAGGAAGCTCTTTTGCCCTCAATGTGAAGGTGGAGAATGTCACCAGCCTGTTCGGGGCATCGTTTGAGTTGAAGTTCGATAAAGATGTGCTCGAAGCTACAGAGGCCGTGAAAGGCGACTTTCTGGGCCCGGATGTGATATTCTACGCAGGGGTCGACCAGGGGAGCGTTGGGATTGGCATATCCAGGAAGGCAGGGGCTGGGGGAATGGATGGCGATGGGGTGGTCGCTGTCGTTACTTTCAAGGCCATCTCGGCGGGAGAGGCCGACGTATCTTTTCATCGGGATGCGCTAAAGATGCAGGACCCGACCGGTGCTGCCGTCCAGGGCTTCGGGCAGGTGGTGGCAGGAGATGGGAAGGTGAGCGTACAATAAGGACGGTGATGCTCTGTTGCTCATGCGCCTCCAGGCCTTCAGCAGAAGGAGCTGGAGATCGGGATTCCCTCTGCAGCCTGGATGGGGATAGGACCGTTTCCCTGAGCGACTTCTTCTTGTTCGTGCGAAACTTCATAAAGAACCTCGGATCGCCCAAGGTGGTATCCTTAAAGGCCGGGAGGAATGCGAAGGCCTATCTGTCGGCCGGGTAGGGAAGTTCGTACCTGCATTATTCTTGTATCGCTTTGCCCTCTCCAGGGGTAAGGCGATTTTTTTGCTTAAGCAGGGACTGCCTTTTTCCCGTTGACAAAGTTAATACCACCCATTATATTTCTTCTACCGATTCTATCAATCTGCACTCTAAAATGACCAGAACTTCACAGTTTTATCTGTTATGGCTGCCTGGTGGAATTGGCAGACACGCTGGCTTTAGGAGCCAGTGCCCTTAGGGCGTCCGAGTTCAAATCTCGGGGCAGCCACCAGTACAACCAACAAATAAGGAGGAGTCTTGAAAATCTCGGTAACGGATTTAGAAGAGGGGAAAAAGCAGGTTCAGGTTGAAGTGCCGCCTGAAATGCTCCAAAAAGAGATGGAGCCTTTTTACAGAAAATATCAGCGTTCTGTTCAACTACCTGGCTTCAGAAAGGGGAGAGTCCCCTTAGAGATTCTCAAAAGATCTCACTACGGGCAACTAATTAAGGATGAGGCCTTAGAGGAGATATTGCCGAAGCTTTACCGGAAGGCCATAAAGATCGAAAAGGTTAAACCTATATCCCCCGCGGATATCGAAAAGATGGACTATGAAGAAGGGAAACCCCTCCGATTTACTGCCTCAGTGGAGGTCGAACCTGAAATTGAAGTTAAAGACTATAAGAGATTAGAGGTTGTCAAACAGATTCGCCAGGTGACCGATGAGGATGTGGAGGCCAGAATCCAGGAACTCAGAGAGAAAAATGCCGTCGAAAAGATAGTTGAGCGCCCGGCCAAAGAGGGTGACTTACTATTGGTTGACTTCCAGAAGTTGGACCAAAGCGGAGTGCCTCTCGTGGGGAATAAAATGGAGAATCGCCTTATAAAACTCACTCCAGAGTCTCCGCCGGAGCTATCCGGTGCTGCCAAGGGCGAGGAACGAAAAGTAGTGTTCAGCTATCCTGAGGATCATCCCGACGCCGATCTTGCTGGCACACAAGAGTATTACTTGGCTGAAGTTAAAGAAGTCAGAGAAAGAGAACTGCCTGCTTTAGACAACGAACTCGCCAAGGATGTGAGCGATTGCAACACTATGGAAGAATTGAGGGAGAAAGTTAAAACCGAGCTGGTCGAAAAAACTGAACAGCAAGCTATGAAAGAGGTACGGCGAAATATTATCGAACAGTTGCTCAGAGAATGCACCTTTGATGTGCCGGAAAGGATGATTGAAAATTCCCTTAACACCTTAGTGGAAAGGGTGAAAAGTGTCTCCTCAGAGGAGGTCGATGTAAAGCTAATCAAAGAGAATAATCGGGGAGAGGCTATAAGGCAGATAAAATCTCGTCTAATTCTGGAGGCAATCGCAGAGACAGAGAACATCCAGGTATCGGATGAAGAGATAGAACAAAAGATTACCGAAATCGCCCACTCCCAAAAGGCAGATCCAGAGAAATTCAAGGAGACAATAACTTCCCAGGACAGATTGGAGGACTTGCGAGAAGATCTACTGCAAGAGAAGGCGATGGAGTTTCTGGTGAATGAGGCAAAAATCACAACTTCGGAGATAGACTAAAGATAGGAGGGATAGAACAGATGCCTTTGGTACCAATGGTCATTGAAGAAACAGGTCGGGGAGAGAGGGCTTACGATATATTCTCCCGGTTGCTGAAGGAGAGAATTATCTTCATCAGTTCGCCCATTGATGACAATGTGGCGACTTTAATGGTGGCCCAGATGTTGTTTCTGGAAACTGAGGATCCGGAGAAAGACATCTGGATGTACATTAACAGTATGGGCGGCGGAGTGTGTGCTGGACTTGCCATCTACGACACTATGCAGTATATCAAACCGGATGTGGCCACCGTCTGCGTGGGACAATCGGCGAGTATGGGGGCAGTGCTTTTAGCCGCTGGAGCTAAGGGGAAACGCCACTCCCTGCCCAATTCCCGCATAATGATCCATCAAGGGTGGGCGGGAGTCCAGGGTTCTATCGCCGATGTGGAACGACACACTAAGGAGTTCCTCACTCTTAGACAGAAACTGAACGAAATCCTCGCTTACCACACCGGCCAACCCATAGAGAAGCTCGAAAAAGACACCGACAGGGATTTCTATATGTCGCCCGAAGAGGCAAAAGAATATGGTCTTATAGATGAGATCATCGTCAGCAAAACTCCGGAAAAGAAAAAATGAACAAACGAACTGCCAAAACGAATCTGGTGTGCTCATTTTGTGGACGTACTGCCGATCAGGTGGGGAGGTTAATAACTGGTTCTAATGCCTGTATCTGCAACGAATGCGTGCAAGTTTGTAATAGCATCTTGGGGGGAGAAATTCAGCAGAAGTCCACCTTGCTTAAACCGGACGAGCTGTCTGTTCCTCAGCAGATAAAGGAGAAGTTAGCTGAATACATCATCGGGCAAGAAAAAGCCAAAAAAACTGTCTCTGTGGCTGTTTACAACCATTACAAGCGGATTCAGTCAGAGCCGGCAGCCGATGATGTGGAGTTAGAAAAGAGCAACATCCTGTTGATCGGGCCCACAGGAACGGGTAAGACCTTGATGGCCCAAACTCTGGCAAAATTCCTTCAGGTCCCGTTCTCCATCGCCGACGCTACCACCCTCACCGAAGCCGGCTATGTAGGTGAGGATGTGGAAAATATATTGGTACATTTGCTTCAGGCAGCAGACTATGATGTCGCCAGGGCAGAGAACGGCATTATCTACATAGATGAACTCGATAAGATAGCCCGCAAAGAGGGAGCCAGTCCCTCTATTACCAGGGATGTGTCTGGGGAAGGGGTACAGCAGGCCTTGTTAAAAATATTGGAGGGCACAGTGGCCAATGTCCCTCCTCGGGGCGGCCGCAAACACCCAGAACAACCGTTAGTCGCTATTAATACTAAAAATATTCTCTTCATTGCCGGAGGTGTCTTCCAGGGGTTGGATAAGATCGTAATGCAGCGCATAGGAAAGAAAACCATGGGCTTCGGCGCCGAGGTGGCAATTAAAAAGGAGCACACCATCGGTCAGATTCTATCCCAGGTGGAACCGGAAGATCTTCTGAAGTTCGGCCTTATCCCTGAATTGGTTGGACGCCTACCTCTGGTCTGTGCCTTCGAGGAGTTGGACGAAGATGCCCTGATGAGAATACTGTTGGACCCCAAAGATGCCCTGACCAAGCAGTACCAGAAGTTCTTCCAGATGGACGGGGTAAGGCTTGTTTTTGAAGAACAAGCTCTGCGGGAGGTGGTACGGATAACTCAGAAAAGAGGCACTGGCGCCAGAGGGCTAAGATCAGTCATGGAAAACGCTATGCTGGACATTATGTATCAGCTTCCCTCTAAAACTGATGTTCGGGAGTGCATAATAACCAAGGAAGTAATTGAGAAAAAAGCAGAACCGAGGTATGTGATTGAAAAACAAAGGGCGAAAAAGATAGCATAGAGAAGATGAAATCGGTGAAGATTTTTGCTGTATTGGCGATTATCGTTCTTTGCGTACAGTCTGTTGCAAGCGAGCTGTACCTGGAGCCCATACAACACCTTGCATATGTGCAATTTAGCCATTTAGCCTGCTGTGAAGATTATATATTCGTTGCTAAGGACAAAGGGCTTTATGTCTTCAGTCAGAGTTTAGGTACACTGCTTGCAGTCGCAGAAGTGCCAGGGAATGTTAAAGATATTGCAGCCTGCCGACGAGGCAGGTCATATTATGTGTATGTCACTTGGGAGAAGGGCCTTGTAATATACAGACTTTTTTATGATTACCGACTCAATCTCAGAAGAGATTTGCGGGAGCTCGGACGCTACGGTTTCGCTGGCGCTGGTCGTATAATCGGTGTCTTTGGCCCCTACATCTATATCTCCGGTCGTGACGGTCTTTATGTTATTGAAGTTTCTAAACCTGAGAACCCGCGTCAGCTTGGTTATACTTCCGCCGCTGGGTTCGGCTGTGTTTCGTATCCTGATGCTTTTATAACAAGCGATTATTGGAGTTTCACAATTTTGGACATTTCTGATCCTCGAGATCCTTATAAAGTTGGACATTATAGCTTACCACAAGACATCGACGGTATTGCAGATATCTCCGCTTCAGGCTCATATCTGTTCCTGGCATATAATGGCCCTTCGCTGAGTGACTATTTCATAAGAATAATAGATATTTCACAAATTTCAAATCCTACTCAAGTTAATGAACTTTCCTGGTTCTCTCTTATCAATGATATTGTTGTAGTGGATAATTATCTTTTTACCGTAGGTGATGAGTTTAAAGTAATTGATATCTCTGATGTGACTGACCCGTGCCTGCTCGGGTATTATGTTGAAGGTTATTCTGAGGTTTGTGTGTCGGATTTCTATGCTTATGCAATTGGACGAGACGGACTTGATGTCTTTGACCTAAGAGGAGTCTTTGAGGAACAAAGTGAACCTGTAACGGTGATTCCGTCAACTTGGGGCGAGATAAAAACCCGGTTTAAATGAGGAGGGAAAACGGTGAAACGTTACATCACTCCGGATAGGATTCCCATAAGGCTTCTGAAAGCAACAGAAGAACTTGCACGGATGGCACAAGAATCCAGATTACAGGAAGATCAATTTGCTTTTTCTTCAGGCTGCATCGTTCTTGCTTGTGCAGCAGTGGAATCCTTCAAAAAAATGCTGCTAAAACTAGACCGTCAAGTATTGGGAAAAACCGTCAGCGATAAGACTCTCTTAAAAGACAGGTTACCAAAAAATTTATATAGCTTTTTTAAAAAGTTGAAGAAAGTGAGAAATAAGATAATGCACTTTGACCTAAAAGAAAACATACTTTCAGATGATCAAATAGATATCTTGTTGAAGGAGCTTCCTATCAAGTTTGTGGAAAAAGGTCAGGAGCTGGAAGAAGATGAGAACAAAAGGTTGGCCTTAAAAAAGACCTTTTATGACGGCTCAATTGAAGAAGAAATTACCCCTCGAAAAGCACAAGAAGCTGCAAAGACAGCCAGAGAGGTCATATCTACCCTCAATGAGTCGTATCTTCGAGGGGCCTTGTTTCAAGTCACTAATCTTGAGCTCAAGAGGGCAACCACGAAAGGATCTTCTTATTCTCTAAGTATTAAAAGTGCTTCTATTAAATAATTGTTCGAAGGTTTTGGGCACTTTTGCCTGGAGTGCGTCAACAACGGTTGACGCACTCCATGAAACATGCAAAATTTTCGATGACTTATTTTGAGGGCTACGGAGGAAACTCTCGCACATCTCACTATCGAGTGAAAAAGCTGAATAGCATCAGCGAATAATAAGGAGGCGGCAATAAATAAATGAGGTTTCATTCATTAAGACTTCTTGCGTGTACTGTTTTGACGCTGGCAATTGCTACAACCGTTGGTTGTGCCTGGCGCTTTGCTTACCAAAGAGCAGAAGAGCATGCAAGCCACCGTCGGTGGCACAGCGCAATTGACGAATGCCTCGAGGCGCTTAGAAAGAAACCAGATTATACAGAGGCCCAAGCTCTCTTGGAGGAAGTTAGCAAGAAAGCCTTTGATCGACATGTTAGAAATATCAACTCATATTTAGGAAGAGACAATTGGGATATGGCCTTGGATGAGTATTACCAATTACGAGGGTTTAAACAGAAGTTAAGCGAGGTTTCACTAACAGCACCTGCACTTATAGAGCAACTCCAAAGGAGAGGCGCAGTTCCGCATGGATTCTTGGGAGCGTTTGTTCAGAGGATAACCCCTGCAATAGCAAAGATAAAAGGATTCTCCTCTACTGAAGGCATCTTTGTTGCTCAACTCGTGCCTGGCAGTCCAGCGGAGAAGGGAGGGCTCAGAGAAGCAGATCTCATCATCTCGCTCGGAGGTAAAGAGATCAAAACCCCCAATCAGTTTGTGAGCTCAGTTGCCGGCCACTTCCCATGTGAGCAGGTGAAAATAGGCATCATCAGGGGTGGAAGGACAAAAATTCTTGCCCTCACACTTGGAAGCAGAACAGAATATTTGAAACAAGTTCCCTTGACGTTTGATCAGATTCTCCCATTCGATAAAGTACTTCAGGAGCAAAATCGGGTCAGGGAGCAGGCTTTCGAGATACATTTTAACAAAGGGAAGAGTTTATTAGAGAAGGGCTTAAACAGACAGGCAGCAGAGGAGCTTAAAAGAGCTCTTAGGCTTAAACCTGATGATGTAAAGATCAGGAGGGCTTATGAAGAAGCAAAAGAGAAAGCCCTAATAAGAATAGCAGTACCTAGATTTGAAAATTTAACCCAATATTCTGGTTTAGAAAACCTTTTGACATCTGAGATACTCTCGGAGGTTATGACGAGGAAACCCGATTTCATCGATTTCATAAACGAAGAAGAATTTGATGAGATACTTAAACGTTACCAGCTGAGTCTCAGCGACCTTTATGAAAGCAGTCTTGAGCTTGGTAACTTGGGTGTAGTAAACGTCCTCTTCACAGGTTCCATCTTGAAGGTAAACAGGCCTGATAAGGAATATAGCGAAGGAATAAAGGTGGAGGAATGGTGGTATCGTAAAGATCCAGAGACTGGAGAAAAACATTACTTTACGAAAGAGAAGCCGGCTATGGTTTTCACAGAGAGCAGAACCGTGACCCTCTCTATAAGCTTTAAAGTCACGGATGTCACAACAGGCAGGATTGTAATCTCCAGAACCGTTGATAAAAGCGCAAAGGACGAGACAAAGTGGACTGACTATGAGGGAGGGATTAAAAGAAAAGATGACTCCTACTATCCGATTGGTGAAGGAGCACCTCCAGGGATATCTGTTGGTGGAATTGAAATTTCCTTGGGGTTTGGAGAAGAGGAAATTCCATCTAAGAGAAGCCCTGTAGCATCCTTTGATTCCTTAACAAAGCAAGTGTTGAAGGCCTGTGCTAAGGAAATCGCTGAAGAGGTTATCTCCTATTACAGGTGATTTTGGTTTGGTAGGCTGGTTAAGGTATGACATAACAACCATTCTTTTTGCCAATTTATAAGGCGAAGAGCTACTTACTCCTTCGCTTTGCTAATAGTAGAGGTTATAACAATGAAGGAAGAAGAATTAAAGAAATTCAAGAAAAGCCTTGTAATTACAGGGATAGTTATCACTATGTTTGGGATATTCTCTACACTCGCCGGGCCTGCTATACTAACTCTCTTTACTAAGAAAACCGGAAGCATTGATGTCCCTCCCGGCAACTGTATGACACTTACTTTTCATTTTGATGTAAATGATGAGGTCGAAGGGTATTTTAGCGTTAGAGGTGGAAACGATGATATAAGATTTTACATTAAAGATCCTTTTGGCAAGACAATATATGCTTCTGGCATAGTGACGGGAAGGCACGATTTCAGCTTGACGGCAAACACGGAAGGTGCTTATACGCTATATTTTGAGAACAGTTTCTCCTGGGTAACACCAAAGAGGATATATCTCACAACAAGCGTGATTGGGACAATAGCAGGATTCAAAGCGTTATCACTGTCGGGATTCATTCTCATGATTCTAGGCGTGGTTTCGATAGTAGTGGGAGTGGTTCTTAAACCTAAAAGATAATAATGTCTTAGGAAAGAGGGGCTAATCCATGAAAACACGACTGTTCACTCCAGGGCCGACCACTGTCCCGGAGAGTGTGTTGTTGAAGATGGCCGAGCCTATTATTCACCACCGCTCTGCCGAATACGGTGAACTTTTTGCCCAAATCAACCAAGGTCTGAAGTATCTGTTTCAAACTGAAAACGAGGTGCTCACCTTCACCTCCTCTGGAACCGGAGCAATGGAGGCAGCAGTAGTAAATCTCTTATCTCTGGGAGATAAGGCACTGGTGGTGCGAGGAGGGAAATTTGGGGAAAGATGGGCTGAGATCTGCACCGCCCACGGGGTTCAGGTTGAACCCCTCGATGTGGAGTGGGGATACGCAGTAGACCCGCAGCAAATAGCCGCGAAACTTGAAGCTGTTCAGGAAATTAAAGCAGTTTTCACAACTCACAGTGAGACCTCCACAGGGGTTATAAATGACATTGAAGCCATCGGCCAGATAGTGAAGGAACACTCGGCTCTTCTGGTGACAGACGCCATCACCAGCATTGGCACCCACCGGTTTTTGCCTGACAAGTGGCACATCGATGTGGCAGTCACCGGTTCCCAGAAAGGATTGATGCTCTCTCCAGGGTTGGCCTTTGCCTCGGTGAGCCAGGAGGCCTGGGAAGCGGTTAAGTCGTCAAATTTGCCCAAGTATTACTGGAGTTTCTCGGCAGCAAAGAAATTCCTAACTAAAAACCAGAATCCCTACACCCCGGCAGTGTCGCTCCTTGTGGGGTTGAAAAAGTCGCTGGAGATGATGCAAGAAGAGGGATTGGAAAATATCTGGGCCCGACACCAGCGGCACGCCCGGGCAACCAGAGCGGCAGTTCGGGCCTTGGGGCTGGAGATATTTGCCAAGAATCCCTCGAATATTCTCACCATTGTGAAAGTACCGGAGGGAATAGACGGGAAGCTTCTGTTGAAGACCATTCGCACCAAGTACGGGATCACGATGGCAGGTGGACAGGCAGCGCTTGCCGGCAAGGTGGTGAGAATCTCTCATATGGGATACATAGATGACTTTGACATCTTAACAGCGGTTGCGGCCTTGGAGAGGGGGCTTAAAGACCTGGGGTGGCGGCTTGAACTCGGCTCCGGGGTGGCTGCGGCACAACAAGTGCTAGCAGAGTGGGATAGCGAAGAATCATAA
>DAOVPH010000070.1 GCA_030629295.1 Candidatus Latescibacterota bacterium
CTTCTTGTATCTGTCCATAACCACCAAGATGTTATTTACCTCTGGACAAAACCAGGCGTAGAGGTAAATTTTATCCCCCTTAAGATGCCGGGCCAGAAAACCTCTCCTTTTTCCCCGCATTGCCAATCCTGGATGCTTATGTATCGATTTCTCCTCCAGGGTGAGTCTAAATCTCTTCAACACAGGTTTAAATCTCTCGCGCACCCAATCCTCCAAGGGCTGTTTCTCAAGTACTATTTGCCCCAGACTGAACTTGTTAACCTGAAGCCTCTGGTCCTGGGCACTGAAGTTCAGTCTCACATGGCCTGCCAGTAGATGATATCCATCCATGCGGAACTGTTGAGGTACGGCTACATCTAAGCCGAAAAGGGCCCAGCGACAGCGAGGAGAATCTCTCTCCACCTTCAGTGAGGAGGTAATTTTGACTACTTTGGGCTCAAGTTCCTCGTCCAAGTTGCCCAGGATCCTTAAAAACACCACTCGGTTGTGTTTGCCGCCGATCTGCAAGCAGAGATTATAGGCCTGAGAATCGGCCTTCCAATAGAAGAACTCCCCTTCAAGCTTCTTACTTATTGGATACTTAAGATCTCTTTTCACAGAGAGATGCAGTTTCTTCCTCTGGGCTTTCTTCTCGATCTCATGGATCTGTCGGTCAACAAATTTCGCTATTTGGCCCGGCGGCGTTCTTTTCCAGATAAGCTGGATTCTTTCCACAAAAGGATCGTCTATTCTCAAAGAACCTTCTGTCTCGTCTCCCTGAATCTTTCCTACCGACCACCTCTGAGGGATGAGAAAAGAGATACCACACCAGCCGAAGAGTTTCCAGTCTTGTTGCATGACAACGAGGGAAAACCTTATCTACTCCCGTTCTTATTGGGTCTTTCAGTTTTTAAGGCAAAGCGCTTTGTATTCTTAGAATACCACCTCTGAGACCGACTTGGCGATCATAACAATGGATATGGAAGTCATTCCCACCAGGCCTACCCCGCAGGCATATCCGGCCAAAAGGATCGGGGCATAGGCCCTCCATCTCTTTATTCCAAATCGTTTAGCGAAATAGAACCTACTGAACATAGCACCAAGGAATTGAGGAATAAACGTCCCTCCAAAGACTGTGACACCTCCGATGATGCCGTAAAACACCAAGCTTGGCACGCCAAGCGCTGAAAAGGCAGCGAACAGTACTCCCCCAAATCCTGCCCCAGCGATCATATATTTAAATTTTAAACCCTCCCTTATCAGGCCGGTTCCGCCTTCTATGGTGGAAGACGCCCACAGGGCTTGCCAGGTTGCATTATACGGCCACACCCTGTGCACAAAGGGATAAGCTGCAGACGGTATCGGCCCCAACTTCCAGATCAACGACCAGAATATGAAGCTGCACACCAGCATCAGGCCTATGGTTAGCATCGTCATTTTCACATAACTCCCAAATTTTGTCTTGGTGAGCTCCATCTGCTTAAAGGTCCCAGTAATTGTTCCGTGTTGAAACATAGGAACCGGCGCAAACCAGATGTCTGCCCCCTTGTATCCCGACAGGAAAAATGCCCCCTCTCTAAGACCAAAAAATCCGGTCCCCTGGGCGCTGCCGGTAATGCCCAGCATCCTCGCCGCAACATAAGAGATGAACGGGGTAATGACAAATCCGAAAAGCACTATAAACAAAACTGGAAACCCCGGAACCAACCAATGGACAAAAAAGACAAATCCTAAAGTGCTCGCTGCCCACAAAAGCACGGCAAAGATAATCTTTATGTCACCCCGGCCCTCAGGGAGACCACCAGCTCCGACACCGCTGCTGATTGCAACACCGGGTTCTTTCCTACGCTTGCGGATTGAGCTTCTGATGAGAACACCTATCCCGATAACGAAAATCGTTATAGAAAACCCTATACTGGCAAAGCTCAGCCAGAAATCCAAGTCGTTGCTTATCCGGGTGGGGAGAAAGGTCATTCCGGGAGACCACTTCTGAAGGATACCCAGGTGGTGAAGGATAGGATTGGCGATCAAAGTTCTGCCCACGCCACCAATAAACGTACCGACCACCACCCAGAATGGAAGAACCATACCAACAAGGAAATGTGTCAGATCTGTCGCTATTACCAGGGGGGCTGCAGGAAGCACCACCTTCAGATGAGTAGTAAGATCTATCCAGGGGATCGGTATGATCGATACCGGCTCGGTCATTAATACATTCGACAGGGTCGGCACTACGATATAGAGAGTCCCGTATATCACCCCGATCATAGAGCCAATGCTGAATACCCGCCATTTCCAACCCTCTTTTTTAGCTGAAGTCTCCGCTAAGGCAGTGGCACCGCCGGCGGTGACCGGTGCCATAGGAAAGGAGAGCCTCTCAATGTCCGCTGTGAACCGAAACAGCACATATCCTAAGCTAATTTGATTGACATAGAACAGGAGCTGGTAGAATACCAGGACCACTATCGGGAGAACCCATACTTTGTGCAAAAAGGATCTGGTCAGGAATACGGGGGATCCAGGTTTTGGAGTAAGCCAGGCGGGGATATGGTTGACCAGTCCCACAGCCTGAGGCGAGTTGACGAAATACTGATCCCAGATCTTCGTGGAAAATGGTCCCCCAAACATGGCAGCACCGACACCAACCCTTGTTCCTCCCATAGCCAACAGCCCAGCCGCTACCCAATACATGATAAGTATTTCCTGTGTCTTCAACCTGATGAAGGCCCGCTTGGTAATTTCAACGAACAATATTATGGTCACCCACTGGGCAGCACCTTGCATGGTCTGCCCCATGAGCAATCCCAGGTAGATCGTGGCAGGCATCATAATAAACCCCACAAATAACGCAGCCCAAAGGGTTCTTATGTTGAATCCATGCTCATAGGGCGCATCTTCCGGCATGATCCGGTAGTCTTCCTGGAGCTCCTCTTTCTTCTCCTCTGCCAATTTTCTCTCCCTTCCAAAGAGATTGATTTAGATAGATTAAAACAGGTTCTATACAAGGCAAAAGACAAATCGAAGGGTAGTTAGGAAGTCATTGCACTTCGCACTTCAAACTTCACACTTCTCACTTTTTAATCCCTCAGCATCCTCTTCCCCTCAGCGGTATAGTCTTCCTTCATCCCCGGTGGCACTGTCCTCCAGACCAAGAAGCGCTTCCTGAGAGATTGCAGGAAGCCCCGGTTGAGTCTCTTCCAGGAGGCAACCTCACCTGAGACCCGGTGAATGCTGACAACGATTTTGTGAATGTTATGTTCCCCGGTGGGGATAGCATCGAAGATCACAGTCTGGTTCACCCCCAGGTCATATGGGGCAAGCCAGGTCATCAAGGATATCCTGTACCCCAGGTTGTCGTCATACTTTATGGATGAAAGCTTCACATCCCCGGCAGTAAAATCACCAATTGACCCTTCTCCGTAGGAGTCAAAAACCTTTGCTAAGTAAACATACATCCCTAAGACCTCAGCTCCTCCAACGGTGAAAGGAAAATCAAATCTCCAATCGTCACCTTCGGGTTCTGGCAGATGCCACTTTCTGGTAACATCGGGCACTGCCATATTTGCAGCTTTCCTGGCCGGATACAGTGTCGAAAGCAACACTGTTGCCATCACAATCACGGTTGACCAGATCGCGGATAGAGAGGAATAGTTCAGTGATATCCCCCCCAGCTTACCCAGGGATAGGAGTATCTTGGCGGTGCTTTGTCCGATGAGATAGCCTCCCACAGCGCCTATGGTGGCAAAGACAGCGGCCTCGGCAATGAACAGAGCAGCTATGTGAACCGGAGCCAGCCCGACTGAACTGTAAATCGCGATTTCAGTGTACCTTTCGTACACTGCCCCCAACATCGTATTCAGGACAATCAGGGCAGCGATAAGGATGGGAATGAAGAGGTTGGCAATGCCTGAGAGCGAGGTTGCACCCAATGAGCTGTACACCTTCACCTCATCGTCAATTCCCACAAACATAGTTAGGGCCACCCGGGACATAAACTCCTCTATGTCGGAAATGAAGTTCGTAATCGGATTGCCTTGTTCATCTTCAAATGAGGTGATTGCTACGGACCTCAGTGTCCCCCCGATATCCATCACATAGTCATAAGGGAGGATCATTACATTGCTTGCCTCTAAGTGAAGAAATGCCTGTATCGGCGCGGTGGCCTGAAGATTAGGATCCTCTTTTACCCCTTCTTCAAGCCTTGTCTTCTCGGTTACCGTATCCACCGGGGTGAGTTTCTCATCGTCCATCCCTCTAAATTTATTAAACTTCTCTGAATCAATGATCCCAATGACCTGGAATTCGGAGCCGAGCATCTTCACCCTTGCCCTGCCAATATCATCCGGAGTTATGCCCACCAGGCTGGCCATATCGCTGGGCAGGATGCAGACCTTTCGTTCACCCTCTTTGAACCAACGACTCTTCCCTATCAATAGTTTATCCAATCCGGTTGCCTGAGGCTCGTGCGGGACCATTCCCAACAGCCCGTTAGCAAAGCTCACCTTTCTTGTGGGAAAGACCTGGAAATTGATATAGACCTTCTCGCCTTTGGTCTTAGACATATACCAGGACCGGGGCAATATCGTAGCTTTCTCTCCAAAGGCACTTTTTATATACTCCAGCACCGAGCCCTGTAATCCCTTCCAATTTCTGTCTCTGATCAATCCTCCCTGATAGGGCGGTTTGTTGTCACGAGGCAGCTTGTAGAACTTCAGAGAAGTACTTATCGAGGTGAAAGACAAGACGGTAAAGGTCAACAATATCAGGGTCGTCGCTGTCAGGCCAGTCCTCAACGGCCTCTTTCTCAGGTTTGACACACCCAAAGAGACGGCGGCACCGGTCGCGCTCAGCCTCCCCACATCTGCCTCATGCACTCCAGAGGCAGTCCGCTTCATCTTCCGAATCTCCTGGCTGAACTTCGATACCACTATTGTCAGCACACCCGCACTAAGCGCCAATGTTATGAATGCCAGAAAGATCACATAGGCAGATTTACTCAATTTGAACGCCGGATGAACGAATTGCAGGATTATGAAAACGATTACAAATACACCAGCAACCCCTAAGATCTGTTTGGTAATGTTCTTGGATCCAAACAGCAACCTCTCCATGAAGAAGGAGAAGGGCAGAAGCAGAGCAAAATAAAAGATGATCCCCCTCACCGTATCGTTTGCTGTCTCCTTCACATCCGGATATCCCCTAGCCTCTAAACCCCAAGCCCTCCTTGCCGAAGCTATGAACTTATCATATTGAAGGTCTGCCAGGTGTTCCCTTGCTTCTTCTAAGGCTATCTTGCCCTCGTGGTGAAGCTTTTCGATCCTTTCGTTCCTAACAGCATATTTCAACAGGGTCTTCAATCTGACATCGTCTATCACCCACATATCTTTGGCGATTTTATATGCCGGATTAAAGATGACGCCAGACGATATATCATAGCCCGTTCCCAACGCTTTGGTTAAAACTGACGGGGTTACCTCTTGTTCACTGGGTGGATTCTCCAGCATATCTTGCGGGGCATTGGTCAAAAGGTATCGTATTCCAAACAGGTCTGTGCTCATCAAGACCTTCACCCTTGAACCAGGTCTGGCGAAAACAACCGCCGCTTGAGTGATGTTGGTCTCGCTCTGGCTCTGTTTTGTGGCTTTAGGAAATCCCAGTGTGAAACCACGAGATTGAGGTACGGAATCATCCGGTCCCAGTATCTGAACGATGTCCAGTGCACTGAAGTATCTGGAATCAATTATGTCGAATAGAGTTAGTGCCTCACATTCAAACACCACCTGTATCATCTCAAGTTTCCACCAATTGTTATCCACTGCCATGGGGTAATCGTAGTCCCAATCCAGATCGGGGGCGTAGATGATCTTTCCCTCTTCGTCCAATTTATACGCCCTGACTTCGATCTTACCCTTTTTTTGCCGGATGTTCTCAAAATGAAACACACCCGCTGAATCGGTCTTGGCTACTTGCAGTCTTCTCACCCCGGTGCATCGTTTCCACGAGGGTACGGTGGTGGTGTAGGTGACAACTGCCCCTTCTATGGGGCTATTTGGTGTAATACCCTCCTTTGGGTTGTACCAATAGATGTGTCCCTTTAAGTCGTGAGCCTCGTCCTCCAGTTTCAGCTTTAGACTGGGGAAGAACTTCGCATCTCTGAAAGCCCTCAACAGAACGCCCGCGATTGCTTTGGCTTGGGCGGTGAGATTCTCAACATTCACGTATTCCAGCCTGTCCAGCGGGGTATCCACCCGCTCTCTGATGTCATCCGGAGTGACCAAGGACACCCCGTGCCTGCCGGCAAAGACCACCGCCTCGCTGTCAAAAGCGAGGGGAGTGGACAGGTAATCCTTCCAGGTCCTCTGAGGTGGAGTGATGGCGTTGATGAAAATCTGCGACCCCAGTTCACCTCCGGATTCTCCTGGGAAAACCTCTTTAGCGTAAGCGCAAAATCTCTTGGCATAAGGGGCAAATGCGTTCTTGATAAAATCATCCGTCACCCAGGTTGGACGATAGAATGTTCCCAGACAAAAGGTTGCTACCTGGTCGTTATGACTGGAAAGGTCAAGGCCGATAAAAAGATCAAAGTCTATCTTTTCGCTCTCGGACATTTTGTTCAGGAAATAGCTGCTTTGGCGAGAGTGTCGATGCAGAAAATCGTTGATGCCTGCAAGTCCCTCAAAATGGGCAGATGTGGCCAAAAAGAGTATTGAATATTTCGGTCTGTATCCCCTCATCGCCTGGGCAAGCTGCAGCAATGTCGTTATCCCACAGGCATTCTCAGCGCCCGGCGACAACCTGGGAACCACGGACATCGCATCGTAATATGCCTCAAGGACGATCAGTTTATCCTTCCATTTCGCTGGTTTCTCCCCGCCCTCGACCGGCATAGGTTCATCCAACCCAGGAAGATAGCCGTAGATATTCTTGGCCTCGATCTCCTCCCAATCCATCTTTGCGGTCAGCTTGACTTCGTTTTGCCCTGTCTCTGCTATCCTCAGGAGTTTCAGAGCATCTTCTTTCTTCGCCCAAAATCTGGGGATGTCTGCCGGAACCCTCAAGAACTTTTGAGAGGCCTCACCCTGAGTGACGATGTCGTTGTCAAAGAAGATTATCGCTTGCGCGCCAAGCATCCGAGCGTTTATGTAATTCCGACTGCAGTCAAAATCCAACAGAACAACACTGCCCTCAACCCGTTTGTTATTGTAATTCTCAAATTCCCCTTTCTTGCCATAGATCAAATTTCCAGAGATCCCGTTTTCAGGCAGGGATGATGTCCTTACATCGCTGGGCCACAGACAATAAAGCGGGATCTTCTCTCCTGAGGAAGAAACAACCAGTTCAGCTCCTTTGTCCACCGGGACTACTACCTTGAAACTTTCGGTCGTTATTCTTTCCAATCCGAGTTTTTCAAACTCGTCTTTTATGTACCGATAAGCCTCTTCGTTTCCCGGGTATCCCACAGCCCTTGACTCCCAGGAAGTAAATTGAGCCAACGTCTCCCTGGTATCCTCCACGGTGATTGGATCCAACGCCCTCAGTAACTCTTTTTCCACTGGAGGCAGGAGAATCTCAGGCCTTTCCTTTGCTGGCCTCACAAACTTACTGAGTATCTTCTCCGTGATATCAGCAGGATTAAAGACAGTGACCGAGGAGAGCAGGAGAGCTGCGATCACTATCATCGCATACTTACCGAATCTGCGCATCATAAATCTCCCCTTCAACAGCTATCGAATTGCCTAACTTTCAAAAAGTTTAGAGGCTTCGTCGTGAGCTTAGCCGAACGATTGCCTAAATTCCAGAAGCCTATTTCGAGCTCAAAGTGATTTTTGAAATCTCTGAATTTTTTGAAATTAACCCGTGGACAGTTTTTTCAAAACCAGCACACAGATAGTTGCCACCAATAGTCCCGATATCAAGATTGCTGTTTTGGCTGAAAATCTGTTCCTGTTAGCTGCAGATTCCGACCCTTGAGCTAACTGTTTTTTTAACATAAAAAGCCGCTGCCAGGTCTTTGCAGAAGCAGCTACGTTGTTAACCTCTTTGACGTAAAACTCCAATGCCTTTTCTTTCAATCCCTTTCTTTCATAGATAAGCCCTATATGATAGTTCGCCTCAGGGTACCAATCGACTATCGTTAGAGTCCTTTCAAGGTAATCCAGGGCCTTATCCTCTTGATTCTGCCTCACAAACAACAACCCGAGGTTATAGAGAACCTTCGGGTTGTCGGGTTCGATCTCC
>DAOVPH010000089.1 GCA_030629295.1 Candidatus Latescibacterota bacterium
CATCCTGTTAGTAGCCGCTGTCCGAGCCCTTCCCATCATCTCTGTGTATTCAGTGAGTTCGCCTCCGAGGATCAATCTGACTATGGCGGATAGATCTTTTACAAGCCAGATGGCAAATACCGTATGGCCCTGGACCAGACCGAGAATTTCAGTAATCTGTCGGCCGGGTATTTCTGCAGAATTCAGCAGTAGAACTCGAAGTTGGGATTCAGTAAGGGAGAATCCCTCTCCTGATGTCTTGCTTTTCTTTTGTTCGAGAGCTACAGTGAGCATAACTAACAGGATACCACCCAAAAGGCAGAAAAGTGCTATTCTAAGCCACCAAGGTACGACTGGATCGTCTGCAACGGTCACATGCCAAGGTACCCCAACAAATATTGTAGTAAAGAGCCCGAGCACAAAAGCCAGCGAACCAATATGCCGAAGGATTTTCATAGTGCCTCCTTTCGAATGTCTAACCCGCTGGAGATCAGCGGCCTCTATGAAGCGCCAGCGGAATAGAGGTCAGGTGCAGGTTATGCGGTAATTTTTTCTTTCTCAAATTGTTGGTATGAGATATCCGGGAGGTGCACCACCTTTTTTGCATGCTCAATAGTCATACTAACAATATTCCCCTGAGAGTCTAAATCAATGTAGATATTTCCAGAAAGTCCCCGTGTTTCTTTGATTTTATTGTCTGAAAATTCTACCAGAGCAGTGTCCGTATCAGAAAAATATTTTATATTCATGGTACCTCCTCTCTGAATTTTCTGTCGAGAAATGCGTTATGAACAGTTTCGCCATCCTCAAGCAATATGATACGGAGATATTTGCCTACACAGGGATGAGCGGCGGGCCTACAACCTTCAGTAAAAAGCGATACTACTTCTTCCCGTCCGCTCAATCCCATTGTTCGGCCTGGTTGTTCATCAAGTCCTCTACCTCTTGAATGAGGAGTCCGAGTTCGTTCACCACTGCTTGTCTTCCATCTGTGGTGAGAGGTGTTTCAAGCAACTTTGTATACCGCTCAAGAAAACGCTCTGGGACAATTTCGAGTTCTCTGTAGATATCCTCGGTGCGTTTTGTAGCGGGATCATAACGCTCATTGATGGCAAAGAGCATAGTCCCCAAGGAATCAATGATCCGCCCAAGATGAAAATAAAATGCAGTGTTCCCTATCCCTCGTTTGCAGTAGTCCCGCAAATCTTCGAGGGAACCTTTTACGATGAGGATACTGTCAGCAAGGAGTGCCTTCTTGAGTTTCGTTGGATAAGGATAGAGGCTGGATTTGATCTTCTGAACAATTGCTTCGGGATCGTAAAGAATCACTGAGTTGTCGAGCAGGCCAAGCATAGTGTAGGGGCGGAACTTCAGTTCTGGGATGGATATCGAGCCTTGCTCCTTCACTTTCCGGACAATGGTTCGAATCCAATCTATGGTGTTGTATATTATGTCAAACTGGATTCCGTTCAGACGGAACCGATCACCTCGTGGGCACCATTGATCAGCCCATTCGAATTCGACATAGTCCGGTTCGAACTCAGTCACGCCATCAATTTTTTGAAGGGCATTCTGCCTTTCCAATGAAGGCACGATTTTAGGGCGACAGAAGGCATACAGATCGAAATCTGAATATGGGTCAAATGTACCCATTGCGTAGGAACCAAAGCATAGAAGTCCCTTCACGCCCTCCAGTTTCGAAAGCACGTTGATGACGGGGCGGCTTCTGGTTTGGACAACTGGATCGCTGTTCATCACCTTTGGGGCCGAACATAAATTTAAGCCATCCCAATGAAATCAGGAAAACTATCTTGATGAGATGGATAAACTCATTTGACCTTTTGACGTTTATGGCCCTTAAATAACAAGCAGTTAAATCGAAACAATCACCCTATTTTGCTCTGGTTTATCCATCCGAATCAGACGGATAAACTCACCTCCTCGATATCACCATGTATCGATTTTGTTCCTCTCTGCATATCACTGCAGACCGGGAGAATTTGAGCGCCTTAACATAAGTTTATGCGGCCCAAAGGAAACTCCAAATACGGCTGCTTTGTCCGTATGAACTTATGCAGAAGTTGATAATTATCATCGCTTACTCTATTGGACACCAAGTAGTCAATCTAAGGGGGTTCTCTAAACCCTCCCAGGTTCATACGGCTTTAAATGACGTATAAACCTCCAATATCTCCTTTCAAAATCCAGTCGCCTAAGAGTTTGTGAACACCAATCGCTCTCCTTCTTTCCTCACCTGAACATCGGTGCCCTGGTGGAGTTTACCTCCTAAAATCTCCTCTGCCAGTGGATCTTCCAGCAGGTGCTGGATTGCTCGTCTCAGCGGTCTGGCTCCGAAAACCGGGTCGTAGCCTTTCTTGGCGATCAGGTTCTTCGCCTCTGGAGTCAGGTTTATCTTTATCTCACGCCCAGCAACTTGCTCAGCCACTTCTTCAAGCATAATATCGATAATCTTGAGTATCTCCTCTTTGCCCAAGGGATGGAAGACAACCACCTCATCAATCCGGTTTAGGAACTCGGGATTAAAAAGCTTCTTCATCTCTTTGAGGATCTTCTCTTTCATCTGGAGATAGTCAGATTTGGTGTCTGTTGTCTGCTGGAACCCCACCGTGCTGCTCTTGCCCACCTCTCTGGTGCCAAGATTAGAGGTCATTATCAAAATGGTGTTCTTGAAATCCACTTTCCTGCCAAAGCTGTCGGTGAGCTGTCCGTCGTCCAGGACCTGAAGCAAGATGTTAAATACATCAGGGTGAGCCTTTTCTATTTCGTCCAAAAGCACTACTGAATAAGGTTTACGGCGGACTTTTTCGGTGAGTTGTCCTCCCTCCTCATAGCCCACATATCCTGGGGGAGCTCCTATTAATCGCGACACAGCGAATCTCTCCATATATTCGGACATATCAATTCTTATCAACGCATCCTCATCTTCAAAGAGATAGGCAGCCAAGACCCGCGCCAGTTCTGTCTTGCCCACTCCGGTAGGGCCTAAGAAGGTGAAAGAACCTATGGGACGATTGGGGTTTTTTAATCCGGCCCGGTTTCTTCTGATAGCTTTAGACACGGCTCCAATTGCCTCCTCCTGCCCAACTACCCGTTTCCTCAACTCCTCTTCCATACCCAGAAGGCGTTCGGTTTCACTCTTTTCCAAGCGGAACAGAGGGATACCGGTTGCCATCGAAACCACCCGGGCAACATCCTCGGAGGTGACCTCCACAGGATTATCCATTAACTCTTGTTCCCACTGCTTCCTCCGTGTTTCCAATTTCTGCTGAATTTTGTTCTCTCCATCCCTCAGAGCAGCCGCTCGTTCAAAGTCTTGATGTTCAATAGCTGTTTTCTTCTGTTTGTCCAGTTCATCGATTTTCAACTCCAGCTCTTTGATCTCCTGGGGTACAGCGATCATTGAGAGACGCAGCTTAGAACAGGCCTCGTCGATCATATCTATAGCCTTATCTGGGAGATAGCGTCCTGAGATATACCTGTCAGACTGCCTGGTAGCCGCCTCAACAGCCTCGTCAGTTATTTTGACTTTGTGGTACTCTTCGTACTTAGGTCTCAGCCCTTTCAGAATTTCGATGGTCTCTTTTGCCGAAGGCGGGTCTACTATTATGGTCTGGAATCTTCTCTCTAAGGCGCCGTCTTTCTCGATATACTTTCTGTAATCATTGAGTGTGGTTGCACCGATACATTGGAGTTCACCACGGGCGAGTGCAGGTTTGAACATATTAGAAGCATCTAAGCTTCCCTCAGCGCTGCCAGCACCTACCACGGTGTGAAGCTCATCGATGAACAGAACAATATCCTTAGATTGGACCATCTCTTTCATTATTGCCTTTATCCGTTCCTCAAACTGCCCCCGGTATTTGGTTCCGGCCACTATTCCAGCTAAGTCTAAATTAACTATGCGCTTATTGTTAAGAATCTGCGGCACTTCTCGGGCCACAATCCTCTGGGCCAGGCCTTCGACGATGGCGGTTTTGCCCACCCCGGGTTCACCAATTAGCACGGGGTTGTTCTTCTTCCGCCTGCATAGAATCTGGGAAACACGCTCTATCTCCTTCTCTCTGCCTATCACTGGATCAAGTTTATCCTCCCTTGCTAACTGGGTCAGGTCTCTGCCAAAGTGGTCGAGAAAGGGAGTTTTACTTTTTTTCTTCGCTTTTTTGGAGAGGGGTTTTCCGGTAAACACGGCCACTACTTCTTCCTTAATAATCGGGTAATCGACATCAAAGGCGGCCAATATCTGGGAAGCGATACATTCGCTGTCCTTTGCCAGGGCCAACAGCAGATGTTCTGTGCCCACATATTTCACCCCCATCTGCTGCGCCTCCCCGGCAGCCATTTCTAATATATGCTTGGCCTTAGGAGTAAAAGGATTATCTCCCATAACCATAGTACCACCAGAAGGTGGCACAGCATCCTCCACCATCTGAGTAAGTTGTTCCGGATCCAAATTAAGATTAAGCAGCACTGTTATAGCAATTCCATCCCCTTCTTTAATCAGACCTAACAGCAGATGTTCCGTGCCCACATATTTGTGGCCTAACCGCTTTGCCTCCTGGTGGGCTAACTGTACCACCCTTCTTACCCTATCGGTGAACATACTGTTCATTTGTTATCCCCTCCTTTAAGAACATAATGTCAGTAGATTACTAATGACCCTGTGAATTGCCGGAATTGCCTTGAGTTCAAAAATTGCCAAAATTAAGGTTCAA
This sequence comes from Candidatus Latescibacterota bacterium, assembly GCA_030629295.1. Lineage (GTDB taxonomy): Bacteria > Latescibacterota > MVCY01 > MVCY01 > MVCY01 > MVCY01. The sequence continues at coordinate 4,713 of DAOVPH010000089.1, forward strand.
AACTTCAAAGATTGCTAAGCTTACCAATTTTTTGTAATTTAGGCGATTTTTGAACTTTTTGAAATTGCGTTGGATAACTGCCAAATCTATAAAATTACCGCTCGGGAGTTGTCGTTGTTTCCTGCAATCTTTTCCGCACTATGTTTGCTCTAAAAATATCCCGCTCTGAGGATTCTAAGTATCTACCAGCCAATTTCTGTAGATGGGATGGCTGCACTATGACCGTAAGTTGGTTGAGGGTCTTGAAGTCTGGGTGAGATGTCAACTCCATGCTCCGTCCCAGCCTTGCCGCAGAGGAGAGGTTCATAAACTCCTCAGTGGTGAGCAACCGGGCATTTTCCAGGATTCCCAGAGCCCGCCATATCTTGTCCTCAAGCTGATAGCTGGCATCTTTTATTAAAGTTTGACGCTCCTTCAGTTCGTATTCAATAACCTCAGTGACAATCTTTATCAACGACTTGATGATCTGTTCCTCACTTTTACCCAGGGTGACTTGATTAGATATCTGGAAAAAATTACCTAACACCTCTGTGCCTTCGCCATAGAACCCTCTGACGGTCATTCCCACTTGAGCTATTGCCCGCAGGACCTTTTCTATTTCCTGGGTCAAGACCAAAGCAGGCAGGTGGATTAGGACCGAGACCCGCAGGCCAGTGCCCACATTGGAAGGGCAAGCAGTTAAGTAGCCTAACTTTTCTGAAAAGGAGTAGTCCAGCAGCCGGGAGATCTCATCGTCCATCCCGTCCACCAGTGCCCAGACCTCCTGTAATTGCAATCCTGACTGGATAGCTTGAAGTCTGAGATGGTCTTCCTCATTGACCATCACGCTGACCACCTCTTGTTCGTCAAGCAGAATGCCCTGGGGTTGGTCTTTTCCTTCTGCCAGGGCAGGGCTGATTAGATGTCGCTCCACTAAAATCTGCCGGTCGATCTTTGACAACTGGTTTATATCAAAAAAGAGAATATCTTTCAGATAGCTGCTCTGCTCTCTGATGGTTAAGAGGCTATTGAGCACCTGAGAGAGCTCGGCCTTGCTGGCCCGGCTGGCAAAGGGAACAGAATCTAAATTCCTTGCCAGGCGAGCTCGGCTGCTGATCACAATCTCTGAATACTCACCTGAGCTGTCAAGCCAGCCAGCGAAGTGGTGCACCAGTTGATCAATTGTCACTTTGGACTATCCTCTCCATAATAGCAAGCTCATCCCGAAGCTTAGCTGCTTGTTCAAACTGCTCTCTTTCGATGGCAGCCTTCAATTCTTTGCGTAACTTAACGATATCCCGCCTGGCCCTGCCCCGTTGTTTCCCGCCAAACGGCAGTTTCCCGGTGTGCACAGTGCTGCCGTGAAGTTTAGTCAAGACCTTTTCCAGGGGAGCAGAAAATGCACTGTAACAGTCGCCACAACCCAGTTGGCCATTTTCCTTGAAGTCCGCGTAAGTCAGACCACAGGTAGAGCACTTGAGATTTTCATCCGCTGGATTTTTTTCAGTCTTCGCCGTGATTTCTTCCGGGGTCTGTTCATCGGCAAAGGACTCAGAGATGCCCATTTTTTTGGCACATTCCTCGCACATATAGAGAACCGACTTAGTGTTGTTCGCTATCTGAGTGAGAATAATCACCGCAGGCTTCTTACCACACTTTTGACATAACACTGCTGGTCATCTCCCCTTTTTGGGTTTTCATCTCATCGAACCTGAGAATCAATGTAGTCCAACCTTAGTCTACAATTTTCCCGTTCCTTAGCTCTAATACTCTGTCGGCCTTGCCGGCAAGCTCCAGGTTGTGGGTAGCGATAACAAAAGTCTTTTCCAGAGTTCTGGAAAGCTCCCAGAGTAAGGCATGTAGAGTCTGACTGTTGGCAAAGTCTAAATTGCCGGAGGG
>DAOVPH010000174.1 GCA_030629295.1 Candidatus Latescibacterota bacterium
AACAGAACGGAACCAAGAGAAAACAACTCCCAGTGCCAGGTTTTTGCACCGTGGGTTTTATCCTATTGTAATTTCTCTATTTTTTGCTGTCATTTATCTTTTGTTCTCCTCCGTTGCCGGGAAAATTCACTGGCACTCGGTTCAGCAGCAGTGGAGAGGCTACAACCTGAAGTCGTATGAAAATTCAATCTATGGCAATGTAGCTGTGGTGGAAAAAGAGCAGCAGCTCGTCTTTCTCTCCGATGGCATTCCCATTTCCACCACACCGGTGCCGGACATAGCCTTCGTGGAGGAATTTGTCCATATAGCTCTTTTATCTCACTCCGCCCCTGATAAGGTGTTGATAATCGGGGGAGGGGTGGGGGGAGTGTTGGCTGAAATTCTTAAACATCCGGTCAAACAGCTATGTTATGCAGAGTTAGACCCCTTGGTGATAAAGACGGTGGAGAGGTTCCCCACGCCTCTTACTACTCGAGAGTTAAGCGATCCTCGAACAGAGATCAAATATGTAGATGGCAGACTGTTGGTGCGCACAACTGGGCAGAGATATGATCTGATTCTCATCAACCTCCCTGTTCCCTCTACCTTACAGTTAAACAGATTTTACACGATGGAGTTTTTCCGAACAGCGCGTAATATACTGACCAAGGGAGGAATCCTGGTCTTGAGAGGTCCCGGCTCACTGGTATATATGAACAAGGAACTGAGAGACTTGAATTTGTGTATTTACGAAACTCTCCGACAGGTCTTCCCCAACATTAAGGTAATCCCTGGAGATTTCAATCTGTTTCTGGCCTCTGCCTCTCCTGAACTATGCGATATAACAGCCGCAGTGCTTTCTCATAGGTTGGAGAAACGTTACCTGGACACAAGGCTTTTAACCGATTTTCACCTCCGCTATAAACTCGACCCTCGAAAGCAAAGTTGGTTTTTCCAGTGTTTAGGGGGAGGGAAAAAAATAAGATTCAATAGAGATCTGCTTCCCTCGGGTCTTTTCTACAGTCTTTCCTACTGGAACGCCCTGTTCTCTCCGGGGATCACACCGGTCTTTGAGTTGCTCAACAGATTGAAGCTTTGGATGCTTCTGATCCCTTTAGCTGCTCTGGCAGCAATTCTTCTGGGTAGCCGGGTAGGCAGAGTCAATTTTCCTGTTCCGGTGGCTGTTGCTACCACCGGCTTCGGAGGTATGGCCTTCAATATGGTTCTGATCCTGGCGTTTCAGTCACTCTACGGATATGTCTATAATATAATTGCACTGCTGACTGCTGCCTTTATGGTTGGCCTAAGTGCCGGAGCTCTGTTGATGCTCAGGATTATGAAAAGCAACACGCCGGAGAAATCTCTTTTGAGGTGTTTCGAGATGCTAATTCTCTCTTTTTCCCTGCTATTGCCCTTGATCCTTGTCTATTGTCACGCTGAGATTGCGCATCCTCTGGTGTTCCGGGCGGTACCGGGGGTGATTCTCATTTTGAGTGCTATTTCAGGATTTTTAGTGGGTTCGGAATTTCCTCTGGCCAACAAGATGTATCTAAGGGGCAAAGGTAAGGTGGGCCAGGTGGCCGGAATGCTTTATGGTGTCGATCTTTTTGGTTCCTGGTTGGGTGCCCTGGCAGTCTCTGTTGCTTTGGTTCCCGTGTTGGGAATATTTCAGACCTGCCTGCTGGTGGCTGCGTTTAAGTTGTTCAGTTTTGTGTTAGTGGTTGCCTTGCCCTCATCAGAATAGGCCGATGAAAAACAGCAGAAAGTCACACTCTCTGCTGGTAAAAACCTCGGTAACCTGTTTCCACTGGTTGATCCAGTTGAAAAAAAAGAAGCTGTAGAATTCGGGCATTTTTCTGGAGTCGCAGTCCTTTGGGGTTGGATACCATCAGCAAGCCTTCCCCTCTGCCTGAATAACCGGCGTCCCACACAGCCGAGACTAACGTAACTCCACAGCGCAGAAGAGAAGAACGAGGCCTGCCCAGGGCAATCACATCCTTAGGAAGATTCACCACCTCGTTGTAAACGAGCTTGTATGAACCTGGAGGAAGATCTATCCAACCGGTCTTTTCAAATCCAAGCCTGGTACATTCCGAGAGTTGTCTATCTCTGTTCTCTAAGCCAATGCTGCCTTTCCCTTGCCAACTCCAGATCTCTTTTACCGTAAGTTCAATCCCGTTTTCCTGGATTTGAAGTTCGGGGGCAATCATTTTTTCCACCAGAGGTGGTCTCTGGCGCAGCATCTCAGTCAATCTATTTTTGGAAAGCACACCGTTCATTTGACTTCTGGTCTTCCAGCAGCTCCACAATCTTTTTAACCTCCTGGGTTCGGTGCTTGGGACATACCAGCAGGGCTTGTTCTGTCTGTACAATGACCAGGTCTTTGACTCCGATGGTGGCCACTAATTTGCCCGGACAGCGGATAAGACAGCCCTCGGTCTCTATCCCCAGATGGGAAGCCTGGACTACATTGCCATTCTCATCTTGAGACAGAAGCTCACTCAAGGCAGCCCAGGAGCCCACATCGCTCCAGCCGAAATCCCCTGCCAGCACCGCCACTGCTTCGGCCTTTTCCATCACGCCATAATCAATAGAAATCGACTCCAATCCCTTGTAAACATCCGTAATAACCTGATCCTCTCGCTCAGTATCCAGTGTCTTCTCTATCTGGGCCAGCCCTTGAGCCAGCGCAGGCAGATATTCCTCGATCATCTCCAAGATGACAGAAGCTTTCCAAAGGAATATGCCGCTGTTCCACAGATAGTTCCCCTGAGTCAGATATTGTTCTGCCCGCTGTCGATCGGGTTTTTCCACAAATTCTTTCACCAAGTAGACCTTTTCTCCCCGGCACTGGCCTGTTGGTTCTCCCCGGTGGATATATCCGTATCCAGTCTCTGGGCCGGTAGGGGGGATTCCAATGGTAACCAATCTGTTCTGCAGACGTGCTACCTCAGCTGCTGCCCGGATTACATCGCTGAAGCGTCCCTGGTTGTAGATAAAATGGTCAGCCGGAGTAACGAGCATTACCCCGTCGGAGTCGATCTTTCTAATATAGATGGCTGCCAGACCGATACAGGCGGCGGTGTCTCTCCCTTCAGGCTCGGCGATTATGTTCTTTGCCGGAATTTCCGGCAGGTGTTCTCTGACCTGGGTGCTGTACATCTGGTTGGTGACCACTAATATATTTTGTTTAGGCACAATCCGGGAAATCCGCCTCACTGTGAGCTGAAGCATACTTTCCTCTCCTAGGATCTTAAGCAGTGGTTTGGGATGTTCCGGGCGACTCTCCGGCCAGAAGCGTTTTCCTTTGCCACCAGCCATCACCGCCGCGTACAACCAGGGAACAAGGTCCTGAGGATTATCCGGTTCAGCCATTTATTCTCCTCTCCAGTTCTTCCTTCAGGGCGTCGATCTTAACCCTTATCTGTTCCATAGTGTCACGGTCTCTGATAGTTACAGTGTCGTCCTGGGCAGTCTGGGAGTCCACCGTGATGCCGAACGGGGTTCCCACCTCATCCATT
>DAOVPH010000013.1 GCA_030629295.1 Candidatus Latescibacterota bacterium
ACCGTGGGCTAAGGTGAGATGTGACTATGCCTTCACCACGTTCGAGCTGTTCGACAACGTCCAGAGGTTCACGCTCACCTTGGAAAAGTAAAGGCCGGCTTCAAGGGGCTGTAAGTCAAAAAGACACCACTGCATTCCAAACGTAGTGGTGTCTTTTTGCAGAATTCTTTTAATAACTGCCAGTACTATTTACCTTGAGTGCGGCACATTTCCATGTCGTTGCGAGGCGCGAAGTGCCGGAGCAATCCGAATCTGAGGGCAGGATTGTCTTTGGAGCCCAAGGGATCTGAGCAGGAACGGACGGCCACTCGCCTTCACAAGAACCTCATACTTGCTTTACACCAGAGGTTAATCTAACTGAGAAGGGGCGCCATCACACGGACTTATGTCGGTGTCCTCGGGGTAGCGCCCCTTTTAAACATTGGATTCACAACGGATTAAACAGATGAAAAACGGATATTTGTCAAGTCTGTTTCATCCGTTCAATTCGCCTAACACCTCTAGTGGAGCTTGAATTAAAACAGTTAGAACAAATTATTAGGTGATAGTATAAGAAAGGGTTTAAGTGAATGACTCTTCGCGCAGTATTGTTGGGTGCCCTGCTATCCGTCCTGATATGCATCTGGGTGCCCTATTCGGAATTTATCCTACTTTCTTCTTCCTTGGTTACAAAGAACCTTGATATGGGGGCAATCCTGCCGTTTTTCTTTGTCCTCGTCGTTGTTAATGTCTTGTTAAAACTATTCGGTCGGAAATTTGGGCTTAGTCAGTCAGAGTTGGTCATCATCTTTTGCATGTGTCTGGTATCTGTGGCGATCCCGACTTTCAGCCTTGCCGGCTATCTAATAGCCTATCTTTCCAAGCCTCATTACTTTGCCTCCCCTGAGAATCAGTGGGGGGAGTATATCACAAAACATCTTCCTAGCTGGTTTGTGCCAACTAACGACAACCAAGCTATGGAGTGGCTATATATAGGTCTACCCGAAGGTGAATCTATCCCCTGGGGAGCCTGGTTTGTCCCTCTGTTCTGGTGGTTAAGTTTTATAACTGTCTTCTTCTTTGTCTTTTATTGTATCGCTGCCATTTTGAGAAAACAGTGGGTGGAGAATGAGAGGGTGAGGTTTCCGATAACGGAGCCCATTCTGGAGATGACGAAGGAAAGCAGGTCAGTTTTGCCTGCTTTTATGCATAATAGGTTGTTTTGGCTTGGATTTGGTCTTTCGGCATTTGCTGTTCTCTGGAACGTCGGGAGTTATTTTTATCCCCTTTTCCCCGTGATCCCTATAGAGAGCCGCAGGATAATCTCATTCGGTCGTGCTTTTCCAGGGATCTTCCTGAAGATGAACATTCCTGTCTTCAGCTTCGCCTTCTTTGCAAACCTGGATGTGCTGGCGAGCATCTGGGTTTTCCATCTTCTTGGAGTCATTCAGATTGGAGTGTTCAACAGAATCGGATTCAGCATAGGTCCCAGAGAATTAGAGTCTTCCCTGGCTCCCTCTGTGGGTTATCAGAGCTACGGGGCGTTAGTCTTTATGGTGCTGTGGGGACTTTGGGTAGGACGTAGGCACCTGAAAAATGTATTTAAAAAGGCATTCAGTAAAAATAGTGGCATAGATGATTCAGGGGAACTCCTCTCATATAGGATAGCTGTCTTTGGCTTAATCTTAGGATTGACGTATGTTAGTGGATGGCTGCATAAAGCTGGCATGGGGTATCCTGCCGTCTTTGTGTTTGTGTTATCCATTCTTATCCTTTATATAGGAGTTGGCAGACTAATGGCTGAGGGAGGGTTGATCTTTGCCAGGGGTCCGTTGATGCCCGGGAATTTCACCTGCCATGCTCTTGGCACCTATCACCTATCTGCCCCCTCCTTGGCCGTTTTGTCCCTTTCCCGTGCATTCTTAGGTCAAGGAAGAACTCTGGGCTTCTTCGCCTTTTCTCATATCGGCAAACTAAGCGATGTGGTTAAGAACAGAAGGGGCATTCTGCTTGCTGTGTTTACTGCATTGGCAGTGAGCTTGACTGTCTCGATATACTACACTCTATTTCTCTGCTATCATAATGGTGCACAGAGCTTTGGATACTGGATGTTCTCATACGGAAGTAACATCTCAATTGATACAGCGATAGAATGGATGAAGAGCCCCTTTGGTCCTGCCCTGAAAAGGTTTCTCTTCTTAGGCATCGGGGCTGCTGTGGCTGCTGGGCTCACTTTTCTGAGATATAGATTCCTGTGGTGGCCCTTACATCCCATTGGCTTTATTATCTCCACAATTGACCCGATAAGGTGGACGGTCTTTCCCATATTCCTTGCCTGGGCAACAAAGTTTCTGCTCCTCAAATTAGGAGGTATTGAGAAGTACAAAGGCGCCAGACTACTTGTCATTGGTCTGGCAATGGGCTATTTTGTGGGTGCAGGGATCTCCTTTCTCGTGGATATGTTTTGCTTCCCACCAGGCCAGGGGCACCCTATCGTCGGGTGGTAAATCTCGTGGTTCGCTGAGAAGGGGGTTGGATGCTGAAGTACCAAAATCTGGTGCCGCTGCTGGATGCCCAGGTGGCTATCATACTGCCCCGGCAGGTGCTTGACCGAGCCCGCCCGGACTGTGGGGCTTTTATCAACCCGGGGGAGGGGATAGCCGGCAGCGACTGCCTGTCCACGGTCACGTCCCTGGGCTTTGCCTATCTGCTGAAAGACTCCCGCCACTACCAGAGCCGGGAGGTGCTCGACCGGATCCTGCTGGCGGCGGAGTATGTCCGCACTGCGCGTCGGCCTTCCGGCCGAGTGGACCTGATTGTGACCAATTTCGATTGCGCGCCGACCACGGCCTTTGTGGTCCAGGCCATTGCGCCGGTAGTGAAGGCGGCCCGCAAGGCCGAGGCAGAAGGGGATAAGGGGGGCGGTGAGATGGCCGAAGTCCTGGGAGAATTTATCCGCACCGCCGCGCCAGGGATGGCCTCAGGAGGATTCCATACTCCGAACCATCGCTGGGTGCTGGTATCAGCGCTGTCTCAGGCCCTGGAACTCTTTCCTGAGTTGGATGTACTGGACACGATCGAGGCCTACCTGGCAGAGACCATTGATATCAATGCAGATGGGGAGTACAGCGAGCGTAGCACCGGGGTCTACAACGCGGTCTGTAACCGGTCGTTGCGCTTGGCCGCGGCGGCGCTGGGCCGTCCGGAACTGCTGGAGCCAGTGCGCCGGAACCTGGATTTTTCCTACTACCTCCTGCATGCGGACGGTACCGTGGTCACCAGCATCTCCCGCCGGCATGACCGGGGGAAGAGGATTGTGCCAGTGAACCTGGCAGACAGCTACTATGCGCTGGGACGCCAGGATAAGAACGGGTTCTATGTGACCGTGGCGGACTGGCTTTTTGATCTGAGCAATGGCGGTTTACCTTGGACCCTACAACCATTCGTCGAGCATCCCGAGTGGCGGGTTGATGAGCTGGAGCGCACCCCTCTGCCGGAGCGTTATTCCAAGGTCTATCCGGCCTCCGGGCTCTGGCGGGTACGCCAGGGGGCTCTCAGTGCCACGGCCGCCGCCGGCATTACCGCGCCTTTCAGCCTACACTACGGCCAGGCCCAGCTAACCGCTGTTAAGCTCTCCTCGACCTACTTTGCCACGGGGCAGTTCATCGGGGAGGATTTTCGCGCCCAGGATGGCCGGGTCCGGATGCATCATTACGGCAAAAACCTGCACTATAAGGAGAAGGACTACGACCGCCCGGTCTACTGGTTGCCTCTTGCGGAAAAGGTAGATGCGGCGAACTGGCAAGAGGTCCGCGGCCGACGCGAGACCTTTACGCTGCTGCCGCTGGAGGTGGACCTGGAGATCCAGGAAGTGGAACGGGGATTTGATCTGCATATTACTACCTCAGGTGGGCTTGACAATATTCCTTTTCAGATCGAGTGTGTCTTTGCACCGGGTGGTGAGTTTGAATTTGACAGTGGGGTGGTCCAGGGGACTGCAGGGAATACGGCCTTTCTGAAGGTGGGTTATGCCACCTACCGCGTGGGGACTGATGCAATCTCCGTTGGGCCGGGAGCGCTGGCACACCGCATGTGGCACATGCGCAACAGTGAGCCCTCCCCTGAGTCCTTCCGGATGCTGATTACCTTGGTCACGCCGGTGGACCGGGTGCTGGAGATCCGCTGTGGGACCTGGTCGGCAGCCACGCAGAGCATAGTCTGACATATCAGGGGCGCGACGAAACCTCTCAATGACATGAAAATGTGACATTGTCAAGATAGTTAAGAGCGAAGCTCTTTTAAACATCACTTGGCAAAGGAGGAAAAGAAAATGAGAAAGAGCATCTCCACTTTCCTGTTAGTTCTCGCCCTTATGGTAACCGTTTTTGCCAATGAAAAAGAGGAAAGAATAGGACGAGATGAGGCTATCAGAACAGCATTGAGTTATCTTAAGATGAGGGAGAGCGACCTTTATGTCCGTCCTGACTTTACTGAGCAAGATGTCTTCCGTCTGAGGATCGTTAACCATCTGTTGGCCAATCCTCTTCAATCCATCGACTACGCGGACAGCCTCACCCTCTCCCTGGAAAGGAAGGCCTCCCTCAAAGAAAAATTGGAATCGATGGCCTCTCAGCTTGACCTCAGTTTAGATCCTCCATCTGAGCTACCAGAGATTGAGAAACAAACCAATACAGGGCTCTCAAAGGAGCTCGATATAATAATCGATCAACTGAAGGGCAAGGTGCTTAAGGCAAAATCTTTGTTGGCAGAGGCATTTATCAATCTGAGCGACGATGAAATGGAATATCTGAGGACGGAAAGCCCTTTGCTGTTAAAGGAGGATGTCAGGGACAAGGATAAAGGGATCTTCAAATTGGAGGCAGAAAGGCAGGAGGGTTCACAAAAGGGGGAGAAGGTCTTTGACCTGATAAAGGGGGTAAGAAGAGAGAAGATCATCGAGGCTGGGATCACGGTTCTGGACGGGATGGAGGGGATAGTAAAGAAGTTGGACGGAATGAAATTCCAGAAAGTCAAAAAGTTGAACCTCGATCCGAAAATCGCATCGGGCGATGTCTGGTACTATGAGAAAAGTCCGATCGGCGATATCATCGTCGGTGGAACCGGACAAACCATCTACAAGGGCGATTTTGCCCTCATCATCGACTTCGGAGGCAACGACCAATATCTGGGTAATGCCGGTGGGAATCTTGATGGTAAGTTTCCCGTTGCCATCTCAATAGACTTACAGGGGCGCGATCTGTACCTGGCTGACCGAGATGGAGCTGTGGGAGCAGGCTCCCTTGGGGTCGGTGTTCTAGTCGATCAAAGCGGCGATGATATTTACCAGGTGAAAAATCGCAGCTTGGGCACCGGATGGATCGGCGTGGGCTTTTTGATAGACGAAGCAGGAGACGATAAATACCTCGGCGACACCTTTGTCCAGGGTGCTGGATTTGTTGGCGCCGGGTTCCTCGGCGACTACAAAGGCAATGACACCTATTTAGCTGCGGTGTATTCCCAAGGGTTCGGCTTCGTAGGTGGCTTTGGCTATATAGATGAGAGGCAAGGGAACGATTCCTATCTGGCTCAATCAAAATATACTGACCTGTTCCGCTTCAATCTTCCCCGTTTTCTCACTATGTCGCAAGGTTTTGGTTTGGGTTATCGTCCGGATTACTCCGGTGGGATCGGGATAATCTCAGAAGGATCCGGCAATGACACCTATGTAGCGGATGTCTACGGACAGGGGGCCAGCTATTGGTATTCCATCGGCTCAATCGTCGACAGGGGCGATAATGATACCTACAAAACTTTTGACTATGGGCAGGGCGCTGGCATCCACATCTCCATCGGTACCTTGCTGGATTGCTCCGGCAGTGATGATTACATCAGCAAAGGTGTCTCCCAGGGTGAAGGCCATGACTTAGGTGTGGGCTATCTCCTTGACAAACAAGGAAATGACACCTATAGTGCCTATGGCCTCTCACAGGGGGCGGCAAGCCATCACGGCATTGGGATACTGATTGATGAAGGTGGCAATGATGGCTATTTATCGAAGGACAAAATAACCACCCACGGCCACGGCAGGTTCAGCTATGAATATGGCTCCCTGGGGATACTCCTTGACTTAGAGGGCGAAGACTTCTACTCCGCCAAGGGCACCGACAACAGCTTCTGGATGGGAACCACCTATGGCATAGGGATAGACTTCCCCTATCTGTCGAAAGCTCCGCTGTGGCCTCCAGGAGAGAAGGCCGAGGTTGAGAAACGGGCATACACAATGGATGAGCTATTCACTATGGCCAAGTGCGGGTATCCGAAGTTCTCCAAATTAGCCGAATACGCCAGGGAGCAGATTGTTGCCAATCCCAATAGATCAGTGCCCTATCTGATCTCCATCCTGAAGGAAAGAGGTGCCCGGGAAAGGCATTGTGTCAGGGGTCTTCTGGCCAGGATCGGCAGCCCGGCTGTGGAGCCGTTGATTAAGATTTTAAAGAGCGACAATTGGTCAGAGGTATCCCTGGCAGCCCAGGTCTTGGGGAGCATCGGCGACAAGAGGGCTGTCGAGCCATTGATAGAGCTGTTGAGCAACAGCCCTTCTGCCGTCGAGGATATGTACTCCCGTCAGTGGCAGATCCTCTCAGCGGCAGCCACAGCGCTGGGCAAAATAGGAAGCCAACAGGCTGTCAAGCCCCTGATCGAGCTGCTCGAAGAGGAGAAAAACCAGATCGTGCGGAAGAGCATTGTCTTCACCTTAGGTCAAATCCGTGAGCCTCGAGCAATCCCCATCTTGGTCAAGGCGCTATCCGACCCCTATTACAGTGTCAGGTACCCTGCAAAAGATGCCTTGGTGAAGTTTGGAGGAAAAGCAGTCCCCTATCTGATAGGAAACTTAGAGAATGAAAACATCCTGTCTCGTTACTTGACTGTTCAAGCTTTAGGGGAGATCGGTGATGGGAGAGCGGTTGAGCCGTTACTCAGGTTATCAAAAACTGAGGGTTGGAATGACCCAAAGCTGAGGGCGTTTGTGGCCGACGCCGTGGCCAATTTCCCTCACAGCAGAGAGGCAAGGCGGGCATTAATACAGTTAGCCAACGATGATGACTGGTTCGTCGAGCAGAGGGGAAGATTGGGTTTGAAGAAGACCGAGCTTGAGGGGATTTAGTGAACTGATAACCAATGACGTTATTTCTCTCATATCTTGAATTCTCATAAGTTGCTGCAAAATATGGACCTATTAAAATATGAACAGATTTCGCGGAGGTGGTCCAATGGGAAATGAATCATATTGCAGAATAACCGATGATCTGTTATGTTTAGGTAATAAATTCTTAGAAATGAGGTTTGATAAGTCAAATGGGAATTTGATGGGATTAGTTAATAAGCTGAGCAATACGGAGTATATTGCTGATCCTGGTGGGGCTATTTTTTATATTTGGACCTTATTGGGTGACAAAAGACGCCCACCCTATGCAAACGATACAGAATCCTATAAGGTTAGATACCCGAATATAAGTAGCTTCAAGGGGTTTCACACTGAGACAACTGATGAAGTGAGCAAATTAGTAATCAAACATATTCTCCTTAACTCAATACATGTGGTTATCAGTTTAGAAGTAGCCAAAGACTCAGAGCTTATTAATTGTTTTATTCTTGTAAAGAACGAGTTTGATAATATACATGTTGGACAGGTAGTTGCTGTGGGCTTTCCGCAACTCCATGGGGTCAGGATAGGACTGAGGCATGAAGATGATGTGCTTGTTAGGCCTAATAGATTTGGTGAGAAAATCTCAGACCCAATTTCAAAGGCTGGTACCTATCCGACAAATATCTGCCACTGTGGCTATGCATCTATGCCCTGGATGGATCTATATGACAAAAATGGGGGGCTATATGTAGCCAGCTACGACAAGAGTTTGATTTTGACCGAGCTGGAATCCGAGCCAATCATAGAAAATAACACCATAAGGCTAGGATTGAGAAAATTCGCTTATGTCCCTCCAGGTGATGAGTGGAAATCTGAGCCTTATGTGATAGGTGTTCATAGAGGTGATTGGCATTGGGCCGCCGATAGGTATCGAGAATGGTGTGAGTCATGGATGGCTAAGCCTGTGATTCCTATGTGGGTTAAGGAATGTGATGGCTGGTACGGTGTAGGACTTCACCAAGAGAATAATAGCTTTAGAGACATCCCGGCAATTTTTGAGGAGGCTAGATACCTTGGATTAAATTATGTCCAATTTTGGGGACAAATGATCGGGAACTCCTGCTGCTATAGGTTTTACTATCCAGATCCGTACCGGGGTGGTCCAGAAGAGCTGAAAGAGGGAATCAATTATGTTAAAGCTAATGGTGGCCATGTTGGATTCTATTTTAATATCCAGGCTTTTGATCCAAGACTTCCTGAACTAAAAGAAAAGTATAGAGATAAAATACCCCCTGATGTGCCAATACCAGACTGGATCAATGAATTTAAAAAATATGCACAATTGCATTTTGATGGGTCGTATGTTAGGCAATACCCGGGGCAGACAAACGCCTCTTGGTCAGATGGGTATAGAATTATGTGTTTGTATTGTGACGGATGGCAAAATTATCTGTTATACTGGATATTGGAGAAATATGTGAAGGAGTATGGTGCTAATGCTGTTTATGTGGATCAGGTTTCATCACCGCCGGTAACTTATTGTTTCAACTTCAATCATGGGCATAAACATCACGGGGCACTGGTTCAGGGAAGGGTAATGTTTTTGAAAAAACTCGCTGAAGAAGCCAGAAAAATAGTTCCGGATTTCTCTATAACCTTTGAGGGCAATGGCGACGCTGTTGGCCAGTTTGGGCATATGCACCTATATACAAGTTTTTCAACCCAAACTATGTATCCCTGCCCAGAGGTTTTCTCTTATACGTTCCCAGATGATATTATTATCGATGGCTTCGCTAATGGGTGGTCTGAGAAGATCTTACAATCATATTACCCTGAAATCAAACATAGACGATGGACAGAAAAGGATGTATTGAACAGAGTATTCTTGTTGGGATACAGATTTGATTTATGTCTCTACAGGCGGCTGAGAAAGGGTGAAGATTTTACAGAGTATGCTAGAAAGGTTATCAGCCTCCGCAGGAAAAGTAAAAATTATCTATATGATTCGAAATTTATGGATGATATTGGGGTTGAGAAAATACCCAAAGATATAGAAGTGAAAGTTTTTAAGTATAAATATGACAATATATCTATAGTAAATATATTAGATAATAGAGATAAAACAAGTGGTTTTGAGATAATCCTGGACTGCACCAAATTAGGTTTAAACCATGTTAACAAAGTGAAGTTTTGTACAATCGGATATGAGAAGGAGATGAGTTACTGCAAAGAAGATAATTTAATAAAAATTGCTGTGCTGGCATTAGAAAACAGAATAGCAAGTATAATATTCTGGTCGTCAAAATAGTATAGTCTTTTCAGCCTGATGAGAATGGCTTTGTCCATCTCTGCACTGCTGGATTCAGCCTTTGATTAAATAGGATTGCAAACTCTCCCAAACACGCATTGTTTATACGGATCTATTCAAATAACACTATTGAGCAAGATATGAAATATAAGATCCTATTGGTACTGGTTATAGTCTTGGTATTAGGATGGGCCGTCTTTTTTCGGGCCCAACCCCAGCACAGTTCAGGCCCGACAGTAGTCAAGTTCGCCATCTGGGGTGGGGTTGCTGAACGTGAGGCCTGGGCAGCCCTGGCAGAGGACTTCCACAGAAAGAATCCGGGGATCGTAATTAAGACCCAGATGATCCCGGTGAAGTATGACGAGAAAATAATGGCGATGCTTGCCGCAAAGACGGCCCCCGATATCATCAATCTGCCCTTTGGGGAGTTTGCATCCAAGGGCATGCTAGATAAGGTACTGTTGCCTATTGATGAGTACATGGCCCAAGACAAAAATTTGGATCTGGATGATCTCTTTCCTGGGATCCTGGCCCTGGATCAGTGGAAGGGAACGCAGTATAGCATCGCACACGCCTTAGGCCCACAGGTGCTCTTCTATAATGTAGATCACTTAAGGGAGGCAAGATTACCTACACCAAACGAATTTTATCAGAGAGGAGAGTGGGACTGGCCAACTTTTCTGGAATGCTGCAAAAAGTTGGTCAAAAGAGACGCCAAAGGCAAGGTTACCCGGTGGGCGTATGTCCGTTATACTCCAATTTGGACTTACATCTCTCTTAACGGAGGCAGGACCTTCAATGAGGATTACACCGAGTGCTATTTTGACGATCCTAAGGTCTACGAGGCCATCCAGATGGTTGCGGATCTATTTCTGGTACATGGGGTTATGCCTCCCCCGGCGCTGGAGAAGGAGATAGGTAAGTGGCAAGCCTTTGCAAGGGGAGATGCCTCGATGTTCATAAGCGGCCCCTGGCAGGTCAGCAGGCTGAAGAATATGGAGGACGAATATGACATTGCCCCCCCGCCTACGGCACCTGGTGGGAGGAGCATCACCTTAGGGGGAAGGATCGGTGGAATCTGGCGTGGGACCAGAGTACCTGAGGCCGCCTATAGGTGGATCAGTTATCTGGCAACCCCAGATGCCCGGAGGATCTGGAGTCGGCTCGGCTTTGACATCCCGGCCCTGAAGTCACTTGCCTCCCACCCGGAGGAGTGGACCGATCCGGAGATTATCCCTGCCCACTTCCATGTATTCTATGACTTGGCGCCTTCCATCCTAAAACCCCCGTTGGCAGTGAACCCTTTCATACCCAAGAAGGCTGAGCGCCTAATTAACAGTACTATGGATCTCATCTGGGTCGGGAGGAAATCAGCCAAAAAGGGTCTGATAGAGATCATACCTGAGGTGAACAGGATATTGAGAACGGGCACATGAGCGAATTGAGAAACACACGAAGCATTTTATGGACAAGGCGAAGAAATGACAGGAGAGAAAAGATTGCACAGAAAGCAGAAAAGAGAGGAGCGGGAGTTCTATTTTTTCATTTCACCTTGGCTTATGGGTTTTCTCTTCTTGACCCTTGCTCCGATGCTGGCTTCCATAATCCTGAGTTTTGCCAGATGGAACATAATCACCCCGCCTGAGTGGGTAGGTTTTGATAACTATAAGGAGTTGATGCACGACCAGTTGTTCTGGAAGTCATTGGGGGTTACCTCCACCTTCGTCCTCAGTTCTGTAGTGCTGAAGTTAGCCGCCTCGCTGCTGGTGGCGATGTTCCTAAACCAGAAGGTGAGGGCAATAGGGCTTTTCAGGACTATCTTTTATTTGCCCACTATCTTGCCCATAGTCGCCTCTTCAATGCTGTGGATGTGGATCTTCTTCCCCAATGGGCTGCTCAATTTCTTTGTGACCAAGTTAGGACTGTCCCCTCAAAACTGGCTTGCCAACGAAAAATTGGCCCTGCCCTCTCTGATCTTGATGAGCTTCTGGGGTTTTGGCGCAAGTATGATCATCTTCCTGGCGGGATTACAGAGTATCCCCCAGTATCTGTATGAGGCGGCTCAGATAGATGGCGCTGGCTGGTGGTCTAAATTCTGGAACGTTACCTTTCCTATGCTCTCACCGGTGATCTTTTTCAATCTTGTTATGGGCTTCATCGGCTCATTTAAAGTGTTTACCCCCGGCTACCTGATCACCGATGGGGGACCACACTACGCCACCTTGTTTTATGTGCTTTATCTTTTTAGAAACGCCTTCGAGTATTTCAATCTGGGGTATGCCTCAGCCTTGGCCTGGATATTATTTTTCATTATCATGGCCTTCACGCTCCTTATTATAAAATCTTCACCTCTTTGGGTTTATTACGAAGCTGAGCGGCGCTAAGGAGATTTTGGGAGAGTTTCTGATGAACAAGGCTAAAATAGCGAAGTCAGCATACAGGACTGCTATCTATGTGATTCTCATCGCCTCATCGGCCGTTCTGCTGATCCCTTTTGCATGGATGGTATCCAGTTCCCTTCTGAGCGAAGAGGAGATGTTCCAGCACCCACCGGTCTGGATACCGAAGCCACCCCATTGGTCCAATTACAAAGAGGCTTGGGAGGCTTTGCCTTTCACCACCTTTCTGATCAATACCTTATTGCTAACCATAGGCAGAGTGCTTCCCCAAGTTTTCGCCTGCTCTCTGGTGGCCTTTGGCTTCGCCCGGCTCAGGGCCCGAGCAAGTAGCAAGCTCTTTTTCCTCTGTCTGGCTACCATGATGCTTCCTGGACAGGTCACTATGATTCCTACTTACATCATATTCAACAAGTTGGGTTGGGTAAACACATTCAAACCTCTTATAGTTCCCAGCTTTTTTGCTGGCCCCTTTTTCGTCTTTATGCTGCGGCAGTTTTTCTTAACCATCCCTTTAGAACTGGACGAAGCGGCGAGGATAGATGGGGCATCGAGCTTTCAGATCTATTATAAGATCTTTTTGCCATTGGCCAAGCCTGCCCTTGGTGCCGTGGCCATCTTCAGCTTTATGGCTGCCTGGAACGACTTTATGGGGCCCTTGATTTACCTCCATGATATTGAAAAATATCCCCTGGCCTTAGGTCTGCGGCTGTTCCAATCCTATGGAGAATATGCCACCAGATGGAACCTGATAATGGCAAGCTCAGTGGCTATGGTCCTACCTCCTCTGATCGTTTTCTTCTTCACCCAGAAACACTTCATCAAGGGTATAACAATAGGGGCATTCAGATAAGCCCCTTTCACCAGGTGCAGAACGCAGATTATAAATTTCATCTGGGCGAATCTGCGCACCATTAACTTAACGAGGTCTGCAAAAGGGTCATTTTGTAATTTTTTTCGGTTGTTTCAGTGTCATTCAGTGTTTTCCGAATCTGAGGCGAGATGTCATTCAACAATGTAATCGGTCAAGAAAAGGCTAAACAGGCCCTGCGACAGGCTCTGGAAAACGACCGCCTGGCACATGCGATACTGCTCTATGGTCCTGAGGGAGTGGGCAAAAGGGCATTGGCAATTGAACTGGCCAAGGCGGTCAATTGCACCCAGGCAAAAAGCGACGCCTGCGACCTGTGTAGTTCCTGCCATAAGATCTCTTCTCTTCAGCATCCGGACTTGAAGGTGATCTTCCCTGGACCGGCTCAACTTCAAGTTGAAGAGGAGATTTCAATCCTTCAAAAGATAGCCGAAGACAACTACCAAGCCGTCGGGTTTGCCAAAAGTGTAACCATCCCCATTGACAAGATACGGGAGCTTCGAAAACAGGCATCTTATCACCCCTACGAAGGCAAGAGGAAAGTGGCCATTCTGCTGGGAGCTGATCAGATGAGGCCGGAAGCGGCAAACGCCTTGCTGAAGATCTTAGAAGAACCACCTGGCACTCTGCTCCTAATCCTCACTGCCATAAATCTCAACTCTCTTTTGCCCACTATCCTGTCTCGTTGCCAAAGGCTGCAATTGAATCATCTTTCAAGGGCAGAGATAGAGGAGGCACTCTTGAAACGGAAAGACATCTCTCCCGAGAAGGCAAAGATTGTGGCTGGGCTTACCAACGGCAACTTAACCAGAGCCTTGTTGTTGGCAGCGGAACAAGATCTGGATGAATATAGAAATATCGCCCGGGCACTGCTGGAGGCCGCCCTCTGGGGCAACAATACGGAAAAGCTTAATCTTATAGAAACTATCACCGCGGAAAAGGACAAGGCAAGGCTCGAATATCTGCTGGAGTTAGTTCTCTTGTGGCTGAGAGACACCTTGCTCTGGGGTGAAGGACGCCAAGACAAAATAACTAACATAGACCGGAGCGATGAAACAAAAAAAATGGCCGAGTGGATTGATTCCAAAAAGGTTGCGCATTTAAGCCGAGAAGTGGAGTCTTCACTGGAAATGATGTCCAGAAATGTAAATCCTGAGCTAATCTTGATCGGGTTAGTAGAACAGATGTCTACATCGGAGTAGAAAATGACTGAAATATACGAAGTTGAATTTAAGGGAGGTAGAAAGGACTTCTATCTGGATTCTCAGGGTATCCCCCTGCGAATTGGCGATCTTGCTGTGGTTCAAGTAGATAAAGGGGAGGATGTGGCAAGGGTGGCACAGATAGCGGAACCGTCGGTTTCCAGAGAGCGAGAAGCAAAAAGAGAAATACTGCGAAAGGTCACACCGGAGGATATGGAGAGACTAAAGGAGAATGCCAAGCAAGAAAGGGAGGCCCTCAGTTTGTGTAGGGCAAAAATCGTCGAACACAAACTGAAGATGAAACTGGTAGATGTGGAATATCAATTTGATGGCAGCAAGATCTGCTTTTTCTTCACTGCCGAAAAGAGGGTGGATTTTCGAGATCTGGTCAAGGATATGGCCGCCATTTATCGAACCAGGGTGGAGATGCGCCAGATCGGAGTC
>DAOVPH010000212.1 GCA_030629295.1 Candidatus Latescibacterota bacterium
ATAATAGATATTCTGATTTGGTTTTCTTTGTGTCTTGGTGACTTTGTGGCCGAACTGTTAAGGATTTAGCCACGAAGCAAGACACGAATCCTTCAGAAGGAGAAGTAGCGTCTTATGCTGAATTGTCTGTCTTTGCGCTTGAGGATATCATCGTAATTGTACTCGAAACTGATGTTTGTGGCTCTGGTCCGATATTGTATACCAAAGCGGTGTTTTATCCCCAGTGTTTCTATTTGATATTGGTCTTTATCGGTTTTCAACTCCCCAGTGTAAAAGAAGAGCCAGTTGCCCAGAAAATATTCTCCGAGGGTCCATTCGGTACCTCTCAGGAAGGCAAGGTAAGATAACCGGCCTCCCTCTCCTAAGGGTAATTCGCTGCTGGTGAGCAGATTGCTCATAAGGGATGGGTGCAGATAAAATACATCCAAGCGGAGGGTTTTTCGCACCTCTCTTTCTAAGGGACGGATGAGTGTGCCCAGCAGGATTCTCTCCATCCCTGTAGTCAACAGCATCGCTGCCCTCTGGTTGTAATTATCCAGAGAATAGCCAAGTTTGGCTAAAATCTTCTCTGTGGTGTTGTCGTCGGGATCACTGGAGGTTAGTTCCATTCTCAGCTCTCCCCAGCGCCCTTTTTCCTTTCGTTGTCTGGTCTGCTTGTCAATGGCGTAAAGATGCAGAAAGATATCAGTGGCAGCTCCGGTGCTATCAGAGTAGACCGTGGTTTTGGCACTACCCCAGACTAACGGCATAGGGTCATTTTGAGTGTTGAGTTCAAGCCCCATCTCTTCTACCTCAAATTCGGTATTCAAATAGGTGAGATTACCCTGGTGTGACTGTAGACTGCCCTGGATGTGAAGGCTTCTCTGGGTTACTGAGCCCTTGAACTCCAACCAGGTGCCTTCGTCAATCTGTAATTCCGCCTCTGCTATGTCGGTAATACTGTATTCCTGTCGACGAAAATATCGGACATTTCTTCCTGCCACTACTTTGAGGTTCCAGTTAATGGATTTTAAGAGTTCCCCAAGAGGGTCCTTTGAGGATGATTTTTTGGACTTCAAGCGTGGAAATGTGAACTCGACATCGCTCACATAGCAGAGTCCTTTCACCTGTGGAGACTGGGCTGGGCCAGTAATGTAGAGGATATCCTCCCCTTTTGAATGCGAGCAGCAGAAACGCCCTTGCTCTTTCGGCCTTATTAGGCCAGGGATATTCAGCTTTATCCCCGTTTTCCCGGTGTGGAGAACTATTATCCCTAAATCCACCCCCAGTGTCTCTATGATGAAAGGTGGCAGTTCTACTCCGTCGAGCTTCCTCCTCCGCTGATTCTCAATAAAAAACCTCCCCCCATCCATCTCTCCGGAAAGACCCTTTATCTCTAAGAAATTGGAGCCCTTGGTGAGGTGAATCTCTCCCTTCAATCTGTTGATCTCTTCTGGCAGAGAACGAAGGTCAAGCCTCCCCTGGTTAAATCGGGCTTCAACTGCTTTTATGACCGGGGTCTTCCACCTGCCTCCCAACTGGAGTTCCACCTGTCCGCTCCCTGAACCCTCACTGACTTGATTGGTCAAATAGGACAACACAGAGAGCACATCGCCCTTCAATTTGAGCTTCACCTCCATCTCCCTCTCAGATCTGAGAGGGACTACCCCTTGGAGAGTCCCCTGATACTCTTTTTTCTTCACAAGCTGGAGATCAACTTCCTGTATCTCTGCGAGATTGCCTCTGAGGGTGCCTCCAATCTCATCGAAGGGGATGTTCATCACCTGAGCCTGGGAGAGGAGGAAACGGGCATCGAACTGAGGGGAGGTCTCATGTTCGAGAAGTGTAAGCTCGTAACTAAGCTTGCCTTTCAACTTTTCCCCTCGGGGAGAAAAAAGGGATGAAAAACTGGCGGCATCTATCATTTCAGCCTCTGCGCTGATTTTTTTGCTTTTCTTCCCCCACTTTCCTCTCACACTGAGCATCTGCTCGGAGAGATGAAACAGGTCGAATCTTTCTATCTCCACACCCTGTTTATCCCACTGCAGGGATATTTCGGTTTTCAGAGAATCGAGGTCGTTTATGCGTCCCTGGTGTGCGGTCAATTGAACGGCCAGGGCCGGGTTCTGCAGAGTTCCGCTCAACTGGATGGTGCCATTGATCTCTGCCGTTGCTTCATCGGCAACTGTTTTGTAGTAGCGTAAAAGGCGGGAGGGAAAGCCTCCTCGAAGTATCAAGTTCTGTTCTAAAAGTGGCTGGCCGGAGTTTTTATCGATGGCCGTCAGCCGGAACTCGGCCTGGTCACCCTTTGCTGAGGCGGTAAGGGTCAAAGCAGCGAAGGTATTGCCTACCGGGAAATTGTCGCTGTTGAGGACAACCTGAAACTCGGGGTCGCCCTCTGGTTCCTGGCTCAACCTGCCACTCAGGTCAACTTCACTGCCAGCCAAGCTCAGCTTCCCTCTGGGTTCTATTAGGGAAAGCCTGCCTGTCAGATTTATCTTTCCTTGCAGGGGCTCCTCAGAACTGCCCAGGGCAAAAAGGTCCTGGTTAATCTTCCAGATAGATTGCCGAAGGGATTGAGGAGAGGAAGCGAAAAACTCTCCCTGGCTCCAGCGAGAGTGAATCCGAACTCCCTGGGGGCCGAGTTGTAACTCACCTCTCTGGCTACCCAAGTTATGCCCTCCCAGAGAGAGCTGCCGGGAATCAAACCACAGGTGCCATTGGGGAGACTTCAGATTGCCCTGGAGGCGTATTCTCAGGTCACCGTGACCGGCAATGGCTTCTACGTTCAACAGGCGTGCTATTCTGGCGAAGTCCACCCCGGTGAGGTGAAATTCGCCCTCAATAGGCGGAGCAACTGCTTGAATCCCCACTCTCAGCCTACCTCGTAGTCTACC
>DAOVPH010000109.1 GCA_030629295.1 Candidatus Latescibacterota bacterium
TCCCTCTACGTAGCCATCGGTTAAGGCTTCCAATTTGATTAGTTGGGAGTTCATATAGTTAGCAGCCACCTTTGCTGAAGCTGGGAGGGTATTGGGAGCCATTCTGTTCCATGAGGATACCCGGACAGCGACCCCTTTTTCATCGGAATCGGCCCCCAGGTATTTCCCCCATCTCCAGGTAGCGATGGCCACCTCAATTGGACAGGGGGTGGGATCCACACCTAAGGAATTATAGCCCCGAAATACAATAGGCCGCACATAACAGCTATGCAGCCGGTTAGCACGGATTGTCTCCAAGACAGCCTGAGAAAGTTCTTCCAATGAATAGGGGATCTTCATTCGGTAGATCTTACAGGAGTCAAAAAGGCGGCGCAGATGGTCTTTTAAGCGGAAGCAAGCAGCCCCCCGTTCAGTCTCATAGCACCGAAACCCCTCGAAGGCACTGGAGCCATAGTGAACAACATGGGACAGCACATGTATGCGAGCATCGTCCCAATTTACTAAGTTACCATTAAACCATATCTTCTCCGCTTCTGGAAACGCCATTTTTCTCCTCCCTAGATTTTACCTTATATTCTTGACGCGAAGTTGAATTCTCTTTTCTCCCTGCCAGTGGTCTTCCTCGATCACATATACCATGTCCAAGTTTTTCTCTCCAGGGATAAGGCGATAGAGCAAGTACCCCATTCTGAAACCGATACAATTGAAGACACTTCCGCCCTGACGGACCTTAAATCGGAGGTGTTCCTTGCCCACTATCATCGGGGTGCCCACCACTTCTAAGTTCCTGGAGACCATTACCGGTCTCATATTCTGGGAACCATAGGGGGCGAAATATCTGAGCAACCCGACCAGCCGGCTGTCGATCTGACCAAGATCAAGCTCAGCATCAATCTTAAGCTTAGGTATTAACTGCTCGGGGGTCAGCACCGATCTTGCCACCGCCTGGAAATTCTCTCTAAACTGATCTATCTTTTCCCTCTTCACAGTAAGTCCAATGGCGTATTTATGTCCTCCGAAGGCCAGAAGGTCTGATTTACACCTTTTCAGGGCCTTATAAATGTTGAAATCTGGGATGCTGCGGCCCGACCCCCTTCCCTCTTTTCCATCCAGGGCTATCAGTATGGTGGGAAGATAGAATTCCTCGGCGATTCTGGAAGCCACAATTCCGATTACCCCAGGATGCCAGCCCTCGGAGTGAAGCACGATGGCGGGGTTAGATTCCCGGTCAATACTCTCTCTCGCCATCTGGGAGGCCTCTGAGAAGATCTGTTCATTCGTGCCTTTTCTCTTTCTGTTTTCCGACTCCAGTATCTTGGCGATATTGCGAGCCTGTACCTCATTTTCAGTGGTCAGGAGCCTCACTGCTCGTCCGGCATTTCCCATGCGTCCCACTGCATTAATCCGCGGGGCGATGTTAAAAACCAAGTGTCCCGTGCCCAAAATTTTGCCAGTCAACCCAGTGTTCTCCAAAAGAGCCTTGAGTCCAAGATTGCTGGTAATCGCTATTTTATCTATTCCGTGCTTGGCCAGCACTCGGTTTTCGTCTCTGAGGGGCACGATATCGGCAACCGTTCCCAAGGCTATCAAATCGAGATGTTCGTACAGCTGGTTTTCATCCAGGTTTCTCTTCTGAAAGAGAGCCTGAGCCAGTTTGAATGCCACTCCTACTCCAGCTAACTCCTTGAAGGGATAGGAGCAGTCGTCCCGTTTTGGATCGAGCACTGCGGTCGCTGCCGGAAGTTCCTCTGCTGGCTGGTGATGGTCGGTGACAATAACATCGATACCCAGTTCCTTAGCCAGTTGTGTCTCTTCGACTGCGGTTACACCACAATCAACTGAGATAATCAGAGATACCCCTCTTTCTTGGGCCTCCTTAATACCTTCCATAGAGATACCGTAGCCTTCGGTCAATCTGTCTGGGATGTAGAAGGAGGGATTAGCGCCTAAAATTTTCGAGATTCTAAGCAGAAAGGACACAGCTGTAACCCCATCGACATCGTAATCGCCATAGACCATAATCTGCTCTTGGGAATCTATCGCCCTGCTGAGTCGCTCTACAGCCTTTTCCATATCGGCCATTGTAAATGGGTCGTGCAGATCTTCCAGCGAGAGTCGTAGAAATTCTTTCGAGTCTTCAAAATTCTCTATGCCCCGGTTCCAAAGAATCCGAGCGATAATCAACGGTACTTTGAGTTCCGATGCTAACCTCTCCAATTGTTCTTGGGGAGGCTCTGGGGGGAAAACCCAACGCTGTTCGAGCCGCATGTTCTCTGATTCTTGCATTATTCACACAGTCGGTAAACTAAGAGTTCCATTATGAGCCGTGGGTTCTGATAGCTTCGCTTCAGGTTGTTATCGGCTTGCAACAGTGCATCTAATCCTTTTTTCGTCCGAATCTCAGAGAAATCCTTTGCCTGATCTAGGAATCGGCCCAGAAAGTAAGAATGTATACCTATTCTCTTTCCTATCTGTTCGGGAGGCAGATGCTCCTCTATGCCTTTTTGGGCCTTGATTATATTCTTCAAATACCTGGTGATCATAAATATGATATGGGTGGTATTTTCTCCTGCCTCTAACATTCGATCCAGGATGAACAACGCTTTGTCCTTCTGGCGGGTTCCGATGGCGTTCATTAATTCAAAGACACTGTTTTTCTTAGTAATACCTACTACTTTCTCCACATCCTCTCGGGTAATCAAGGGAGCTTGCTTCACGAACAGGCAGAGTTTGTCGATCTCATTTGCCAAGGCCCACAGGTCTGTGCCTACACTGCTGTGGAGCAGATCCACTGCGTCTTCAGATATCTTTTTCGCCTTTTCTCTCACTCGCTGTTGAATCCAGCCAGGGATTTTATTATCATAGAGAGGTCTAAATTCCACTGCCCATCCGTTGGCTCTTATTTGACGAAATGGGTCTTTGCGGAAATCAACCTTTTCGGCATCTAATATTAAAGAGGTAGAGAGACCGGCGGCAGTGACTGTGTTGACCAACTCTTTCAGTGTCTTGGAAGGAAGTCTATCGCACTCCTTTACCACTACCACTCTTCGCTCTGCCATTAAAGGAAATGAAGAAACCGCATCTACTAATGTGTCCAGGTTTACATCGTCGGCGTGGAAGACATCGAGGTTAAAATCCTTAGTGGCAGGGTCTATAATGGCTGGAATCAAGGCAGAGAAAGCCTGTTGACGCTGGAACCCCTCTCCAACCAGCAGGTAGATCGG
This sequence comes from Candidatus Latescibacterota bacterium, assembly GCA_030629295.1. Taxonomy (GTDB): domain Bacteria; phylum Latescibacterota; class MVCY01; order MVCY01; family MVCY01; genus MVCY01. The sequence continues at coordinate 3,225 of DAOVPH010000109.1, forward strand.
CAGAAAATTCTTCTGTTTAACCGAAGTAAGTAGATGCTGGTAGGTCACTCCTTTCCTCCATCAAGCAAGTCAGAAAGAACCCTTTTTTTGTCTTTATGAGTCTTCCTTGAGTGTGCATCCTTTTCCGCAGGCGCGTTAGCCTTCCTATACATCTTCACCGCCTCATCGTGGCGCCCTTTTTTGTCATATAAAAGTCCTAACTGCCAAAAGACACTTCTGTTATGCGGTTCTTTTTCTAACAGTTGTTCAAACACTTCAATAGCCTTCTCGTGTCTCTGTAGCTGACTGTAAGAGGTGCCAAGGTAGTAATAAGATTTTGTATATTCGGGATCGATAGCTACTGCTTTCTCCAACTCCAAGATTGCCTTTTCGTAAAGTCCCTTTTTATAGAGAGCCACACCCATATTGTAATGGGCATCAGCACAGGAGGGATCAAGCTCCAAGGCCTTTTTGAATTCTTCCTGAGCCGTATCAATCATTCCCATCTCCCAGCAGACTGCCCCCAGATTGTAATGCGCCTCTACATTGTTGGGTTGAAGCTTGATTACCTTGTTATACTCGTCTGCTGCCTTTTGATATTCGCCCAGCGATTCGTAGGCCAGGCCTAACCCAATCCGTGCCTTGAACTCTCGGGGTTCCTGGTTCAGAATAGAGTTGTATATTTTTACCGCCTTGAGAGCATTGCCCTCATCGACCTCAGCCCTGGCCTCCTGGAGACGATGTTGTAAATCGGCACCAACTTTTTGTCCAAAGACCTCTAACACTGCCTCCTTGAACTTGGGGTAAGGTTCAAACCGGGGTTCGTCCCTGGAAGGGAGCTGCAACCTCTCTCTGGTAGCTGGGTGAACGATTGCCCGGCTTTTCCTTCGCACCACCTTAAACTTCCCAAATCCCCGCAGTTGTAGAAGTTCGTGGTTTTCTAGGGCTCTTTTTATCACCGAGAGCATCGATTCCACTACCCGGGTTACCGTGGTCTTTTTGCATCCCGATAGATCTATAATCCGTCCGATTATCTCTGCCTTTGTCATTTTCTCTGTTTTCTCGTCTCTTGCCTGAAGGGATACATTCAGAATTTGCTCCGGTTATGATTTCCCTTCAGAATTCTTTATCTCTCGAAAGTCGGCATCTTCTATCTCTGACTTGTCGATATCTATATTGCGAGAAGATTTTCCCCCTTTGTGGAATTTGGGAATATTTCCTGTTCCTCCCAAAAGAAAGCTGATTGCCTTGTAGAGCAAATAGAGGATCAACCCCCAGAGCAGTATTCTAAAAAACATCTTAACCTGCATCTCCCTTGAACTTACATCCTCTCTGGTGTCTCCATTCCCAGGAGGCTGAGTCCCTTCCCCAGTACTGTCCTGATGCACCAAACCAGAAGCACTCTGGCTTTACTGGTCTCCAGATCCTCAGAGAGCACCCGGAAGTGGTTGTAAAATCGGTTGCTTGCTTCGCAGAGATCCAGAAGATAAGTGGTCACTACTGAGGGCTCGTATTCATCGGCTGCATGCTTGACGGTCTCCGGAAATCTGCTTAACAACCTGACAATCTCTGTTTCCATATCTGAGTTGAGAAGACTGAGGTTCACATTGTCGTCCACCTGGCGGCCGTATTTTCTGAGGACGCTGGAGAACCTGGCGTAGGTGTATTGAACATACGGCCCTGTCTGTCCGTTGAAGTTCAACATCCTGTCCCAGGAGAAGTCCACATCCTTCATTCTCTTGTTGCTCAGATCATTGAAGACGATAGCGCCGATTCCCACCTGGGTGGCGATCTTTCGCTTATCCTCCAACTCCGGGTTTTTCTCTTCTATTATCTTCTCTGTCAGCTCAACCGCCTTCTGGAACACCTCCTCCAAGAAGACAACATTCCCTTTTCGGGTGGACATTTTGCCGGTTCCAAATCTTACCAGACCGAAGGGCACATGTACCAGGGCGTTTGCATCTGGATCTGCCCAAGGGTAGCCGAGCAGCTCCAGAACCTTGAAGATCTGCCTGAAATAAAGTTTCTGGTCTGCTCCTACCACATAGATCATCTTATCGAAACCGTAAGTGTCGAACCGGTACATTACTGCAGCGATATCCCGGGTGGCATAGAGCGTTGAGCCGTCGGTTTTGCGCAGCAGACAGGGGGACATTCCGAATCTCTCCAGATCGACGATCAACGCCCCCTGGCTTTCCTGGGCAAGACCAGCAGTCTTGAGCTTGTTTATCGCTTCGGTCAACATCGAGTTATAGAAGCTCTCCCCGGCATAGGAATCGAAGTGGATATTCAGTATGTCGTAGATTCGCTGGAACTCCTTCAGGCTGATGTCTCGGAACCAACGCCAGAGACGGGTGGCCTCCTGCTCGCCGTCCTCCAAACTTCGAAACCAATCTCTGGCCTCTTCTTCTAATGATTTGTCCTTCTGAGCCTCAGCATGAAACTTCACATAAAGATCATACAGTTGCTGGACTGGCTTTACCTTTAACTGTTTTTCCTTTCCCCACTTTCGGTAAGCCACA
>DAOVPH010000014.1 GCA_030629295.1 Candidatus Latescibacterota bacterium
GCGAGATCGAGGCCGCCATCGCCGGCACCCTGCCGGAGTTGGTGAAGCCAGAGGAGATCCGCGGCGATCTCCATGTGCACTCCCAACACAGCGACGGTACCGCCACCATCGAACAGATAGCCCTTAAGGCCAAGGAGCTGGACTACGAGTACATAGCTATCTGTGACCATTCCCAATCGGCCCAGTACGCAGGCGGTATCTCACAAGATGAACTCGTAGAAGAGATCAGAGAGATCGAAGGGCTCAATCAAAGGCTCGATGGCATCCGTATCCTGTCAGGCACTGAAGTGGACATCAAAGCAGACGGCAGCTTAGACTATCCGGATGAGTTTTTAAGCAAGTTGGACATAGTGGTGGCGGCCGTACACTCCGGGTTCAAGAAAAATGTGACCGTGAGAATGATCAAGGCTATGGAGAACCCCAATGTGGACGTCATCGCCCACCCTACCGGCCGGCTCATCTCTTCCCGAGAGGGCTACGAGCTGGATGTCGACCGGATTATGGCCAAGGCGGCAGAGACCCACACCGCCTTAGAGATAAACTCCTACTACGATAGACTTGATCTTTCGGACATCAACTGTATGAAGGCAAAGCAGATGGGAGCGAAGCTCTCCATCGGCACCGATGCCCACCACATAGATCAGCTCTGGGCGATTAGGCTGGGCGTAGCTGTGGCCAGACGGGGCTGGCTGGAGAAGCAGAACCTGCTGAATACCCTTTCTCTCCAGCAACTGCTGGAGTTTCTCCAGAGACCCAAGCCCCAAAGGGGTTGATCTTTTTATGTCAGATCTCGGAAAACACTGAATGAACACCGAAACAAGGAATTTCCTTGACATTGCCCATACTACCAGTTAAATTGAGCCTGTTCAATATTACACGTCGATTATGTCGCTCCATTTTCCTGTTTGAGTATATTGAAAAATGATATCGAGAGTCAAGATGATGTAGTGCTCGATAACGTGGATGAGCACATTGTCATGGCCCATATAACTATTGCTGGTCTCCATCCTATTAGACTTCTGCCGAAGAGCTTTACCATGTAGTCAAAAGCGGCCTTGCTGATATGAAGAAATTTGCCATCGAGATAGCAACATTTATCTCCTCAATTCGGGAAAGGAAAAAGCTATGATTGAAGGAGTGAAAGTCAAGAAGCTCAAGGTCATTCCCGATGAACGGGGCAGATTGATGGAAATCCTGCGCAGCGACGACGAGATTTTCCAGAAGTTTGGCCAGGTGTATATGACCACCACCTATCCTGGGGTGATAAAGGCCTGGCATTACCACAAAGTACAGACAGATAACATCGTTGTGCTTAAGGGAATGCTCAAACTGGCCCTCTACGACCCCAGAGAGGGCTCTTCCACCCAGGGAAAGGTGGATGAGTTCTTCATCGGAGAACATAATCCCCTGCTGATTCAGATCCCTCCCCAGGTCTACCACGGGTGGAAATGCATCAGTCAACAGGAGGCCATTGTGGTCAACTGTCCCACTGAGCGCTACAACTACAAAGAGCCTGATGAATATCGACTTCCCTTCGATACCGACCAGATCCCCTACGATTGGGCAATCAAGATGGGATAGGAAAGAAGTGCGAAGTGCGAAGTGCGAAATGCGAAGTGAAATAATCAGGGGAGAGTATACCTTGTTTTTCTATGGTCTTTGCGTTGAATTGCGAAATCAACCAGAATCTCGAAAGTAATAGGAAGGTCGCATTTTGAGCAACCTTTTCATCACCGGCGGGGCGGGTTTTATCGGCTCCAACTTTGTCCGCCATATCCTCCAAGAATATCCTGATTATCAGGTGGTTGTCTATGACAAGCTGACCTATGCTGGTCGTCTGGAGAACCTCCAGGACGTGGCTGCTAACCCTCGCTACACCTTTGTCCAGGGGGATATCTGCGACGCCGGTTTGGTAGATAAGGTTATTCAGAAACACCGGATCGAGGCTGTGGTCAATTTTGCGGCCGAGACCCATGTGGACAGGTCTATTCTGAATCCCGGCAGCTTCATCCAGACCGATGTTTATGGCACCTATGTACTTTTGGAGGCAGTGCGCAAGTTCGGCATCGGGCGGTATGTACAGGTGGGTACCGACGAAGTCTACGGGAGTTGCCCCCAAGGGTCTTTCTCCGAAGCTGATCGCCTTGGTCCCAGCAGTCCCTATTCGGCCAGCAAGGCAGGGGCAGACCTTCTGGTCCTCTCCTATTTTGTCACCTGGGGACTGCCGGTGGTGGTGACCCGCAGCTCAAATAATTTTGGACCTTTTCAGTACCCGGAGAAACTGATCCCCCTATTCGTTACCAACGCCATCAATAGCCAGCCACTGCCCCTCTACGGGGATGGATTGAATGTCAGGGATTGGCTCTATGTGCTCGGCAACTGTGAGGCCATAGATCTGGTGCTGCATCAGGGGCAGGCAGGGGAGATTTACAACATTGGTGCAGACCAGGAGCGCACCAATCTGGAGGTTACAGAGCTGATCCTGAAAATCTTGAGTAGACCTCGTTCGCTCATTCAGTTTGTGAAAGATCGTCCTGGGCACGACCGGCGTTACTCTTTGGATTGCTCTAAAATCAGGTCACTGGGCTGGCGGCCGCAGCACAGATTTGAAACAGCCTTAGCAGAGACCGTCCGCTGGTACCAGGATAATCAGGATTGGTGGCACAAGATAAAGAGCGGGGAGTTCCGCCGATACTATGAGAAACAGTATGGCAAAACATTGACCGGCACTGCCGAAATTCCTGGTAAAAAAGGGAAAGAGAAAAAACCACAGAGGCGAAGAGGAATAAGCTAATTCTGATATTTTCTAGTATTACGTTTCATGAAAACCTTTACGCTGTCATTGCGAGGAGCGAAGCGACAAAGCAATCTCTAACAAGCCTCACAAACTACACCACGGGATTGCTTCGCTAACGCTCGCAATGACAACTTTTTAATGAAACGCTATACTAGTTAATATATCTCTGGGCTCTCTGCGGCAGAAAATACTAACAATAGCCACTAAGGGAAAGGGAGAGAGGATGATAAAGATCGGCCAGATTGGCGTAGGGGCTTGGGGCAAGAATCTGTTGCGAAATTTCGCTACCCTCACCGATTGCCAGGTGGTAGCTTGCTCAGACCTCGATTCAGGCATCTTAGAGAGGGTGGAACACACTTATCCTCAGATCAAGGTTTCTTCAGGTCCGTCGGAACTGATTGAGAATCCGGAGATCCAAGCAGTAGTCATTGCCACTCCTGCCCCTACACACTATGAATTGACCAAGCAGGCTTTACAAGCTGGGAAGGATGTACTTGTGGAAAAGCCTCTCTCCCTTAGCATAAAAGATGCTGAAGATCTTGTAGATATAGCAGAACGAAAGGGAAGAGTCCTAATGGTCGGACATTTAATGGAATACCACCCAGCTTTGGGGCAACTGAAGCAGTGTATCGATGAAGGTCAATTGGGAGAAGTTTATTATATTTATTCCACTCGAGTCAACTTAGGTAAAATCCGTAAGGATGAAAACGCCCTGTGGAGTTTTGCTCCCCATGATATTTCAGTTGTCCTTTATCTTTTAAAAGAAGAACCTCACAGCGTGACTGCTGTCGGGCAATACTACCTACAGCAGAGAATAGAAGATGTTGTCTTTTTGACCTTGCACTTTAAGGGCAAAACGATGGCCCATATTCATGTCAGCTGGCTGGATCCCCATAAAATCCGGAAGCTCACTGTAGTGGGAAGCAAGAAGATGGCGGTGTTCGATGACACCCAAGCTGCAGAGATGATCAGGCTGTATGACAAAGGGGTGGACCAGGTTTTTGACTATGAGACCTATGGGGAGGCCTTAAGCTTGAGAATGGGGGATGTTCTAATTCCCAGAGTGAAGATGTCCGAGCCTCTGAGGATAGAATGTCAACATTTCTTGGATTGCATAGCAAAACGAATACCTCCTCGCAGCGACGGGCAGGACGGATTGCGGGTAGTACGGGTACTGGAGGCTGCCCAGCAGTCGATGCAGCAGGGGGGGGCACCTGTAGAAATATCCTGAGAAGTATAGGTTAACTTGATAATATAGTAATTTCCATTTATTGGATGCAGATAAATGCAGCTTGTCGAGATTATGAATATTATTTTCTGTGGTTATCGGCGAAAATCTGCGTCCTGACTAATTTAAACAGATTCAAAAAGCAAAAATCTGTTTTAATCTGTCTAAATCTATCACACAAAACAGGAGGTGACTAAGAATGGGAAAGGCACTCAGAGCGATCTTGCTCTCGGTGATTATAGGGTTTGTGTTTTTTTCTACCGCTTTTCCTCAGACTTTAGAACAACTGCTGGAGGAGAGGAAGGCAATAGAGAAAGAGACAGAGACAGGCCCTCGAATCACCCCTCTTGGGATAAAGGAAGAGGAGAAACCCGAGATTCCACTGGGTATTCCGGTGACGCCGGAGAAGACGGCCTTCGATAGGAAGATAGACCCCAGCGAGTATACCTTGGGCCCTGGGGACGAGTTCACCATCTATCTGTGGGGACAGTTGGATACACCTACGACATTAACGGTAAACCCGGAGGGGAAGTTGCTTGTCCCCTATGTTGGTCCCATGGAGGTCTCCGGGATGGCCCTGGCCAAGGCCAAGGAGCTAATTATCCAAAGGGTAAAGGAACGTTACCCCGGGGTGGATGTCTCGGTTGAGTTGAGCAACTTGCGAAAATTCCGGCTTTTTGTTGCCGGACGAATACGCAGACCAGGCAGTTATACCGCCTATGCTGTAGACCGGGCCTTTGATGTAATAGAAGCTGCGAGAGGACTTGCCAGCGGCGCCTCCAGAAGGAATATCAAGATATATCGGCAGAACGGTGAGATACTCACCGTAGACCTGGACCGTTTTTTGAAACTTGGGGATCTAAAGGCCAACCCTTATGTGAAGATGGGAGATGTGATATACATCCCCTTCCGGAGAGAATCGGTTGCTATTCTGGGTCCGGTAAATGCCTCAGGGAATTACGAGTTTAAGCCCGGGGAAGGGCTTAGGGACTTAATCGAACTGGCGGGCGGATTGCAAAGCAGTGCTCAGTTAACTGGAGTGGAGGTTATCAGATTCGAGGAGGATGGGAAAAGAAGAAAATGTATATCCATCGATCTTCAGTCGATATTGGAGGCAAAAGGAAGCCCTGGGGAGCAATTCTCCTTAGAGCCTGACGACCAGATCTTCATCCGCCGGGTCCCCGAATGGCATATCAAAAGATTGATAAGACTCGATGGAGAAGTGAAATACCCTGGTCTATACGTAATTGAAGAGGGCAAAACTACCCTGAGCCAGATAATTGAAAAAGCCGGTGGTTTTACGGAAGATGCCCTTTTAGATAAAGCAGAGGTTATTCGGTGGGCGGCCAGCAGAACTCCCGACCCTGAGTTTGGGCGGCTTAAAACTATGGCCGCAGTCCAGGGGGGACTCCAGGAGATGACTCGCCAAGAATACGAATATTTCAAAATTAAGTCAAGAGAAAGGCGGGGAATTATGTCGGTGGATTTCCGGAGGCTATTTGTTGAAGGTAATCTGGGCGAAGACATAGTGTTAAAACACGGAGATTTCATAACTATTCCCAGAAGATGGGAGACAATAGCGGTGAGCGGACAAGTGAAACGTCCAGGTCTGATTCCCTACAAAGCCGGTGAAGGTCCTGATTTTTATATAGAACAAGCGGGGGGTTACTCCTGGAATGCTGACAAAGGTTGGACCAGGGTGATTAAAGGGAAAACGGGGTTATGGCTTAAGCCAAAGAAAGTTGAACGCCTGGAGCCAGGAGATGCCATCTGCGTCCCTGAAAATCCCAGGAGGGACTGGTGGCAACTGACTCGGGATACTTCCACTATCTTAGGACAATTGGCGACCTTTATCATCGTTGCCCAAGCTATTGCGGGAAAATAATTTCGACAGCGTAGGACGTGGGGCGTAAGGAGGAATCAGATATTTTATCTTTTTGTTTTACACTCGACGCCTGACGCTTCACTGGAGGAGAAAAAGATGACGGAGAAAAGAGAGGTTAACATTCTCGACTACATCTATATCATAGCCAGGAGGTGGAAGCTGATCATAGTCAACCTCCTGATAATTTGCTCAGTGGCGGCGGTGATCAGCCTGCTTCTGCCCAAGTGGTACACGGGCACGGCGATGATTCTGCCCCCCAAGGAGAGAAAAGAGGAATTCGGCTTTGCCGGTGCCTTAGCTGAACTCCCTATTCCTGTGATCAGGTTGGGTGAAAAAGGTAGCGCAGCCGATGTAGTCATAGGCATACTGAAGAGCCGTTCGGTGGCGGACTCGATGGTTAAGAAATTCGATCTGATAAAGCTCTACAAGACAGACCGATGGGAAGAGGCGGTCCATACCTTAGGGGAGAACACCACAGTGAGAAGAACAGACGAGGGGTTAATTGCTGTGAGTGTCTTGGATAAATCTCCAGTCAGAGCCGCCCAGATGGCCAATGTCTATATCCGTTTTTTGGATAATATCAACAGAGAGTTGAGCCTTGACTGGACAAAAGAAAGGAGAGATTTTGTCGAGACCCAATGTGACAGCGTCAAGGCTGCGCTGCGAATGGCTCAGGATGAGTTGCAGGCCTTTCAGAAGAGACACGGCATTATTTCTATAGATGCCCAGGCTGAGGCTACGATAGGGGTTGCAGCAGATCTTGAAACAGAGATAATGGGGTTAAATTTGAAACTACAAAGTCTTAAGACATCCTTAGGGGAAAAACACCCCGAGGTAGAGTTTACGGAGGAGAGGATTAGGATTCGGCAGAGCCAGTTGGCCTCCTTGCTGAAGAAAATATCCCCCGCTTCTTCCTCTCTCCAACTCTCCCGTTCCGATAATCCTGAAGAGAGCGGACAACTGAGCACACTCTTTATCCCTCTGGGGAGTGTGCCTGAGCTTAAGACAGAATATACTGGACTCAGCCTGAATATGGAAGTGCAGTCGGCGATCCTCAAGTACTTACAGGAGGAATTGGAGAAGAAGAAGATAGAAACCAGAGGAGAAATGTCTACCGTGCAGGTGGTGGATTGGGCTACTCCTCCTGAGATGAGAACCAAACCCAAGCGGAAAACGATCGTGCTTATTTCAGGCATTTTTGGTCTCATATTTAACATATTTGCTATATTGGGGGTGGAGTATTTTCAGGCCTTAAAGAGCGGTGGGGACGAGAATTCTGAGAAGCTGAAAAAGATTCTCCAGGAGTTCAAGTGGCGGAAGAGGAGTTTATCCTGAACGAAGTGAAGGGCTGCGGCTCAGAATGACCATCTTCACTGTAGTGAACCAATAGGGGCGACCGGTTGGTCCTCCCTACAAGGGAATTGTTACCGGTTCAAAATACCACAATTACTGTGGCAGATCGATAGCCTCCACTTGGTTATTTCCCAATGACTTTTTTCCGAAGCTTATCCTTCAAGGTATCGGCCGATGCTATTGTGTTTGCCTTTGGTTTTGCCAACAGTGTCTTGATAACCAGAATACTGGGGCCGGCCGGTAGAGGGCATTATGTACTGCTGGCCACTACGATTAACCTGTTAGCCTTGTTTTTTGGGGAAGGATTAAGACAATCTAACGCATATCTTGTGGGAAAAGACAGGAGCAGAGCAGGGAGGCTTTTTCCCAACACCATCCTTTGGGGAAGCACGGTTGGAGTTCTGCTGTTGGGTCTATTTCTCCTGGGACAGAGGTGGTTTTGGTTCTCAAAATTAACAGAGGTCAAAGGCCTACTTTTAGTCGCACTGCTGATAGCAGTGGCAACAGTCCTTTTCCGAGGTTTTTGCGCCATCTTTTTAGGTCTGGAGAGGATGGTAGAATACAACCTCACCCCAGTGTTCTTCATCTTCCTCTATTTTTGTGGAAATCTCGTTGCGCTTAAGGTCTTAGATCTCGGACTTCCTGGTGTTATCTCCAGCTGGTTTCTGGCGGTGGTTCTGGTTTCAGGGCTGGCTGTTTTTCTTTTACGTAAAATAATACGCTCAGACCTTTTGCCGGGAAGAGAAATAGACGCGGGTGTGAGAAAGGGGCTGGACACGGCTTTACTCCGCTCCTCTTTACGCCTGGGCTCCAAGGGGATGCTGATCAGTTTGCTGCTGGTCCTGCTTTTTCGAGTGGATATCTATTTAGTAAACCATTTCTTGGGACCTGGATTGACCGGAATATATTCTATCTCAATAGTTTTTGCAGAGATGCTCCAGAAAGTGCCCAATGCCGCCGGGGCGGTTCTTTTCTCTAAGATCGGCAGCAGAAAACAGCAGTTGGGGGACCAGTTGACAGCAACGGTCTGCCGTTTTATCTTCTTGTTCACCCTTGTCTTAGCGATAGCCCTGGTTCTTTCTGGTAAGTGGTTGATTCCTTTACTGTTCGGGGAGCGTTTCTCCGGTGCTTATCTACCGCTGGTGTGTATGCTTCCCGGAGTGATAGCGGTCGCCTCCGGTTCCATTATCAATACAAACCTGTGGGGGAGAGGATATCCCCTGCTTACCGTTATTGCCCCGGCAGCGGCCCTTTCTGTAAATATTGGATTAAATGTGCTTCTGATCCCCGCTATCGGTTTAGTGGGTGCTGGCCTGGCCACTTCCGTTGCCTACACCTTGTGGGGAGTGTTGATCTTCGGCTATTTTGTGAGGAATTCCTCCCTTTCATTTTCAGAACTAATATGGCCTAAGATATCTGATCTACTTGTTTTTAAACAAAGGATAGAAAAAAGATGCAGCTTGCGTTAGACAGACCGGTTCCGATAGGGGAAAAGACCTTCCTGATCCTTGCTCTGGTAGAGCTGTTGATTTTGGTGATGGCTTTGACTCTATCCTCCCAGGTTTTGCTTTGGCTGCTGGTGTTTGCAGTGGGAGTTCCGATTTTCCTCTGTTTGCCTGTTTACCCTCAAATCATTCTTACTCTAATGATAGTTACTACCGCTCTGGACTTTGGCGGAGTAGTGATAAAAGGACTTAGAGTCTCGGGCAGTATTGAAACCCCTGTGACGGCCTTCCATTTGGCCGGAGGATTGGGAATAATATTCTGCGCAGCAAGTATCCTCTGGAAAAAACGCACCCTACTGCCCAGGTTAAAAGTGATTTTTCCCCTGGTTCTTTTCCTTTCACTCATCGGGATTTCCACTCTGTATGCTCCTGAAAAGTCGGCGGCAGTGTTCAGCTTTTTCCGGATACTGTTCCTATCATTGATCATTTTTGTAACTGTTGTTTTAGTCCAGAGCAAGAAAATAGTCACCTTAGTGCTTGTCTCTTTCATAGGTTGTGCGGTTGTGACCGCCGGTGCGGGTACATACCAGGCAATTACCGCCCAGTACTTTCTGCCGGCCCAGTTTATGCGTGAGATAGGAATGGGTTTTACCCGTGCTACCGCAACATTCACTAATCCCAACGCTTTTGCTACCTTCCTGATGGCTGCTGCCGTGATTTCCTTTGCCCTTTTGATCAATCTGAAACTGTCTTGGCCCACCAAGATTATGCTGATCGTTGCTTTTCTGGGCCTGCTGATCGGTTTGGTTGCGAGCTTTTCTCGAGCTAACTGGCTGGCTACCGCCATCGGTTTATTCTTGGTGGCCTTGCTTAGCAAAAAAATCAAAGCGCTGCTCCCCCTTCTTGCAATAATCCTGTGTATAGTACTTATTGCCGGACTTTTTTCCAGTAATTTCAGAGACTTGGTTTTGGGTCGGTTGATATCTATTTTTGTCATATTCAGCGAGTTCAAGAGCGCTGCCAGGGTTTCCAGCACTGCCAGAATCTACCTTGTTGAGGCAGCGGTGTCGATGTTTTGGGACCATCCACTCTTGGGTGTCGGGGCCAGAGGTTTCCCTGAATTATTCGACAAATACAGACCTGTTGGCTACCCGATCTGGTGCCCGGTGAGAGAAAGTCACACATATTTGGCTACCGTGTTGGCCGAGTTTGGTATTATCGGATTTTTTCTTTTCCTGTGGTTTATAATTACTGTCATAAAAGAAGGCTTGGCGGGAGTCAGAAGTATAGGCGATCACTACTTAAAAATCGCAGAAATTGGATTCGTAGCTGTGTTTATCGCGTATCAAGTCAATATGCTTTTCACTGCATACATCCATGACAACTTCTTCTGGTTGCTAACAGGGATGCTCTTTGCCACCAAAGAAATCGGCCAGAGGTTGAGCCACTCGGACAGAAATGAAGATTCTTATATTGTCGCATCTGTTTCCTAACGAGAGTAACCCTGCTTTGGGGAGCTTTGTGCAAGAAGAGGTGAGATTCTTAAGAAAGCACTGTCAGGTGAGAGTGATTGCACCGATAGCCTGGTTTCCCCCTATTCGGGGATTTGGGCGCTGGAGCCGAATAGGCCGAGTCTGCTCACGAGAATTGATAGACGGTCTTGAGATACTACATCCTCGATACCTCTTGTTTCCTCGAAAGATATTCTTCTCGCTGTATTGGATTTCTTATCTGGTTATGCTGTTCTGGACAGTAAGAAATCGTGACTTCGATCTAATTCACGCTCATACTGCCTATCCAGATGGACTTGCAGCTCTATTGTTTGGCAAGGCAGTCAAAAAGCCTGTCTTAATTACTGCTCATGGTTCTGACATAAATCTATATCCGGAGGAAAGCAGGATAGGCAAGATCCTGGTTTGCTTTGCCCTTAGGCATTGCGATGCCGTTGTTGCCGTGAGCAGCGATCTGAAAAATCGGATTGAGAAACTCGGTGTTAACCGTGCGAAACTGAGGGTAATACACAATGGAATTGACATCGCATTGTTCAGCCCTATGGACAAAGAAAATGCAGTCAGCCAAAAGGGATTGTCGAGGCAAAATAAGAGGATTTTATATACAGGTGGACTTCTCCCTGTCAAAGGAGTGGGAGTCTTAATTGAAGCTATGTCGATTTTGGCCATCTCCAGGAATGACATTGAGATGGTTCTGGTAGGAGCAGATAAAAAAGGGAGAACAGACAGAGAGTTTATTCATATGGCTAAGGATCTTGGATTACAAGAGATGGTAATTTTTGTAACCAAGGTTCGGAATACTGAAATTCCTCTGTGGCTGACCGCGTCCGATGTGTTTGTCCTGCCCAGCCTCTCTGAGGGATTTGGTCTCTCCTTAGTGGAGGCCTTAGCCTGTGGCAAACCAGTTGTATCTACCACCTGCGGCGGCCCTGAGGACATCGTTACTGAAGAGGTAGGCATCTTAGTTCCCCCCGGTGATGCTAAAGCCCTGGCCAGCGCAATTGCCTATGTATTGGATCATCCCGAAAAATACGATTCCGTGAGAATATCCTCCTACGCCCGCCAACGATTCAATTTAGAGAAAATCTCCTCCCAGATCTTCGACCTTTACCGTTCTCTCAAGGAAAGTTCAAATGTCAAAGCTCACAGGCCAAGAACAAGAGAGCCTTGCTCTTAACAGAACATTTCTCGAAGAGATGTTTCATCGCTTTCAGAAATCTTGGTGAGACTTATGAAGATATGTATGCTGACATCAGCACATTCCCCTTTTGATGCTCGAGTGTTCCACAAAGAGGCAAAGAGTCTGGCGAAATCAGGGCATCACCAGGTGACAATAGTAGCACCCTCTGTTGGCCTGGCTTTCAAAAACGCCAAAGCTGATGACATAGAGATTATATCACTTCCTAAATACAGGTACAAATTCCTGATGAGAGCTATCACTATTCTACAGCTCCTTAACAGAGCATTAGCAGTCAAAGCAACCGTCTACCATTGTCATGAGTTCGACATCTTCCTGGGGAGTATTATTCTCAAGCTATTATTAAATGCAAAGATAGTTTACGACGTCCATGAACATTTCCCGGCTAAAGTCTCTGAATATCCGATATTCCCCAGTTTCTCCGCGTCGATTGTCAGGCTACTCCTGGAGAAGATAGAGACCCTATTCTGTCGCTTTGCAGATCAGATATTTACAGTCAATAGTACCTTGAGAAGGCGATTTCTTGGTGCAAACAAATCCACAACTGTCCTATACAACTGTCCTTTCCTGAAGTTGTACGTGCCGCAAAAAAATCAGACGATGTCCCGAAAATATGGTAACGGCAAGGTAGTAATATATGAAGGGGCGGTCAACAGAAAAAGAGGAATAGATAAATTCTTGTTTGCCCTCCCAGAAGTTAAGAGAAAATTCTCTGACATAATATTCTTAGTTATCGGTGACATTTTCTGCGACGCGGAAGTGAACACATGGATTAACAACTATGTAGCAAGCGAAAAATTGGACAATAATTTCAAGATAACGGGCTGGATTCCATATACAGAACTCCCTGAGGCATTAGCGAATGCAAATGTAGGAGTGATCCTATTTCAGCCGGTGTCCTACAATAACTTCATAGGGCTTCCTAATAAGTTGTTTGAATACATGGCTTGCGGCATACCGGTAATTGCGTGCGATTTTCCAGAGATTCGGGCAGTTGTGGAGAAATCGCAATGTGGCATATTGATAGATCCCACAAAACCTGAAGCAATTGCAGACACAATAGTTTATCTGTTAGAACATCCCCAAGTAGCCAAAGCAATGGGAGAAAACGGCAGAAAAGCAGTGGAAAAGAAATACAACTGGGAGAAGATGGAGATAAGGTTGCTAAAAGATTATGAGAAATTGAATACAAGAACTCAATTCCATGAGTGTAACGAAGCCAACAATATCTTCTCCAATGCCGAGAAGAAAAGCAAAGAGGTGGGGGATACAACGGTGATCTTTTCAAAGGGTGAATAGAGTGAGAATCCTTAATTTCGTGGGTGCCAGGCCAAATTTCGTAAAAGTCCTGCCCATTTTGCAGGCAATTGCTGCTTATAACTCCGAAGCGGGAAAGTCGACTGATAAGATAACCGAGGTTTTAGTTCACACTGGACAGCACTATGATTACCAGATGTCTGAGATCTTTTTTGACCAATTAGGACTCAAACCGCCTGATTACAACTTGGGAGTGGGCTCAGGCCCGCAAGGCTGGCAGACAGCAGAGATGTTAGCCAGAGCAGAGAGGGTGCTTCTGGACGAAAGACCAGATGTGGCTGTAGTTTATGGAGATACAAATTCTACTTTGGCAGGAGCCCTGGCGGCCGCTAAATTACTTATCCCAGTAGCCCACATCGAGGCAGGCCTGAGGAGCTACAACCGCAAGATGCCCGAAGAGATAAACCGGATACTGACCGATCGGCTCTCTACTTACCTCTTTTGCCCTACCTCCAGGGCAGTGGAGAATTTAACCCGAGAGGGGATGACCACCGGAGTCCACTTAGTTGGGGATGTGATGTACGACGCCCTTCTCCGTAACATAAAGATTGCCCAGATAAAATCCCGGATTTTAGCCAAGCTTGCCCTCAAACCCAAAAGTTATCTGTTAGCCAGTGTCCATCGGGCGGAGAACACCGATAATCCAGAGAATCTGGAGAATATTCTCACTGTCTTCCGCCAGTTAGAACACCCGTTGGTCCTTCCCCTTCACCCTCGCACCAGGAAAAGGATCGTCCAATTAGACCTGATGGCTCTTCTGGAGAACGATAGTAACCTGAAGATAATCGACCCGGTGAGCTACTTAGATATGTTGGTGCTGGAGAAAAATGCCAAGAAAATTCTCACCGACTCAGGCGGCATACAGAAAGAGGCCTATTGGTTGAAGATACCTTGCATTACTCTCCGCCGGGAAACCGAATGGCCCGAGACAGTGGAGGCCGGCTGGAACAGATTGGTGGGAGCGAATAAGGAGAAAATAGCAGTATCGGTGAACGAACTGTCGCCTGAGCCCCACACTCTACCGCAGGCTTATGGCGATGGCCACAGCAGCGAAACGATACTGGAGATACTTGTGCCCAGATCGAAAGAAATTGAACACTGAAAAACACCGAACCTACCGAGAAGGCTGGATTGTTTTTTATTCATATTTTCGGTTGTTTAGGTGTTCATTCGGTGTTTTCCAAATCTGAGTTTTGAAGACTATCCAGCCAGAGAGATGAGAATACTGTTCATTAGTCACTATTTCCTTCCCGAAATGGGAGCACCCGCAGCCAGGGTCTATGAACTATCCAGAGCCTGGCTGCAACGAGGACACCAGGTTACCGTCATTAC
>DAOVPH010000098.1 GCA_030629295.1 Candidatus Latescibacterota bacterium
AGAGCTTTCTGGGACAAGGAGAGCTGACGATCCTGGCCTTGCCACCCTCCACCTTCACCACAGTTGTACCCAGGCGACCCTCAACTTCCACTGTTGTCTCTTTGTCCAAGGGCAACTCTTTTACTAACTTACTGTTCTGCTCAATTAGGACAATCCTGCCCTGTTTCCCAACGCCGGGTATGACCCAGAAGCTGGCAAGAGCAAGAAATAGAAGCGCTACTATTAGGATCTTATCTGGATTTGTCAACAGCTTACGCATCGGTAAATTCCCGCTGGGGCACACCGGAGCAAACGCCCATGCCGACAGGACCGGCACCACGAAGGATAAAAACAGTTTCTGCTCAAAGGCCCGTCCCCGGGCCGTTTGGGCCCACCCGAGGACGGATGGGTGAGCATCTATTGCTGCTATTTTCGAAACAAAATGGCGAATTGGTTAACTGGATTCTGGGAAGTGCTGGATCAAGTTCACCAATCACCAGTCACGTCACCAACCATCACTGACTAATGACTATTTTCCCTAAGTAGAGGAGCGATATCGTTACTCCTGCCCTGGCCGCCCAAGGCACAGATCTGCTGGTCAGATTTGCCAAGATTTCTCAGGGGCAAGATAATGTCCTGTCTCAGGTCCGGGACATAGGATTTTAGCACTCGTAGGGGTGCCGATGCCCTAATTCCGTAGGTCCCGGTGGCTGCCGGCAGAAGTATAGATTCTCCCCTGCCTACATTTTCTTCCCCTTCTGGGGAAAAGAGTTTCCCCTCACCCTCCAAGACGCTCAGAATATGGAAACTGCGGCCGTCGCATCTTTCCTGTAAGGATGTTCTGACGGTGAGCAGTTCTACAGCGAAAAATCGGCAGGCTATTAGGTATTTTCTGCTGTTTTCTCCTGTAGAGATCTCTACTCCTTCCACTTTAGGGTCAGGGACGAATTGGAAGTCTATCGCCTCCAATCCCTTTTCCAGATGCAGCTCTCGAGGGCGTCCCCAATCCCAGAGACGGTAGGTGAGGTCTGAGGTCTGCTGGACCTCGTAGAGGCAGATGTTCTTTCCTACGGCGTGGACGCGGCCGGCAGGTATAAATATCACATCGCCCGAAGAAACGGCCACCTGCTGAAGGTGGCCGTCCAGGCTGCCTTGTCTGATTGCCTGGGCAAATCGGAGAGGGGAAGTGTTTTGAGAAATCCCGCAGATCAGTTCAGCACCTGGGGTAGCGGCGATAACATACCAGGCCTCGGTTTTCCCCGACTGTCCCCCCTCCTGACGGCGGGCATACTGGTCATCGGGATGAACCTGCAGGGAGAGTTTCTCTGAGGCATCGAGGAATTTAATCAGCAAAGGGAATCTGCCCGGAGAGCTCCTCCAGGCCAGCGTGCCCACCAACTGGGTGGTGAACTGCTCCAACAGATAGCGCAAGGTCTTGCCCCGATAAGGGCCGTTTTTCACCACACTGGGATTGGAACCATACTCACTCACCTCCCAGGATTCACCGATCTTCTCACCCGGAGGCAGGTTTTTTCCCAACAGCTCCCCCAGCTTGCGGCCACCCCATACCATCGGCCGAAATATCTCCCGGAATTTGAGAGGATAAGCTCTCATTTTTTCTCTTCTTCTTTCTCTTCTTTCTTCTCTTCCTCTTTGGGTGCCTCTTTTTCCTCTTCGGCTGTCTTCTTCACCTCATCCACATAGTTCATCCGCAACTGAAACAGGGAGTCGGAAAGAAATCTGGCCTCCTCATCGCTCAGATTGCCTTTGGTCCTCTCCTCGACCATAGAAAGCATATCGACGGACAGCTTTGCAAGGTCCAGATTTTTCTCAGCCTTGTTGGTTAGGGGATTTACAACCTTGCCCATCTGCTGCATAGCGGCGCCGTAGAGCATTGTTATAAGTTGGATAAACAATGCCTGGTTCTGCTCTTCTGAACTGCTGTTCGTTGTTTTCTCTGCCATTTAAGCATCTCCTTTTTTTAAGAATGCCAATTGCCAGCTACCAGTCAGGGGGAAGGGGATAGGGCTCAGCGTAAAGGAGGATATCGATCATCCCCGGGGGTGAAAGGTTCGGTGCACCTCTTTGAGGTATTCACGGTCAAGATGGGTATAGATCTGGGTGGTGGAGATATCGGCATGACCAAGCATCTCCTGCACTGCCCGCAGGTCGGCTCCGCCCTCTAAAAGATGGGTGGCAAAGGAGTGCCTCAGGGTGTGGGGGCTCACCCTTTTCTCAATCCCCGCCTCCCGGACATAACGGCGCAGTATTTTCCAGAAGCCCATCCGTGACATCGGTTGTCCCCGGCGATTGAGAAAGAGTACTCCTTGGGAGCTTCCTTTGCAGAGTCCGGGCCGGACATCGGTTAAGTAGTAGGTAACGCACTCTATTGCCTTCTGTCCTATTGGTACCAGTCGTTCCTTCGAGCCTTTGCCAAAAGTGCGTACCAACCCCTCTTTGAACAGCAGGTGGGAACAATGAAGACTCAGAAGCTCAGAGACCCTCAGCCCAGTGGCATAGAGAAACTCTAACATCGCCCGGTCTCTTATCCCCAGGGGCTTGGTCACATCCGGCTGATCTAAAAGTCTCTCCATCTCCCAGGGGTTGAGCACGCTGGGAAGCTTTCTGCCCAGCTTAGGAGGTTCCAAATACTGAGTAGGATCGGACTGTGCTAAGCCCTCAGCGGTAAGGAAGCGATAGAATGTCCGGATAGCGGAGAGGTTACGGGCAAGACTGGTTGCCTGTAGTCCACAATCCCGCAGCCGATACAGCAGGTCTAAAACATCGTCCTGAGTACCCTGAAGAGCGTTCCCTGTCCCCCGGTCGGCCAAGAACTTCAGGTATCGAGCTACATCCCTCTGATAGGCATCTATCGAATTTTGTGCCAACCCCCTTTCTAATGCCAGATAGTCGACGAATTGTGTGAGAAGTTGCTCCATCTGTTCCAGCTCCATTAGCGTGTGTATAAACTATACAAAACTGCCATTCAAAAGGCAAGATTTTTTTGCCCAGGTATAACCCAAGCACTTGACAGGATGCCCAAAATTGTCTATATTTAGGCAATTGTCCGGAAGGACTATTTTTATCCAACAGAGATTCTTAACCTTATGAAAAGGCTGGTGCCGCTTGGCAAGGGGAAGAGAATAGAAAAGTGGATTAAGGAAATAAGCTTAAAAACAGGGGAGAAAAGATGGAAACGCAGGTGCCGAAAGTCGCAGTGATCGGAACTGGAAGAAGGGCCTTGGACGGATATATAAAAGTGCTTTTAGAGCAATTCTCAGAGAGAATAAAAATTGTGGCCGTAACCGACAGGGTTTCTGAGAGGTTGGATGAGGCAAAACAGATATTAGGTCCGGAAGCGAAGCTCTTTTCTGACTATCAGGAATTGTTCTCCTCAACAGATGTGGATGCGGTGATCATCTGCACTCCGGACTTCACGCATGAGCAGATCAATCTTGACTGCCTGAAAGCGGACAAACATTGCATCTGTGAAAAACCCTTGGCTCTGAGCCTTAGAGGCTGTGAGAGGGTTGTTCAGGAGGCAGAGACCAGGGGCAAGCTTCTTCAAGTCGGTTTGGTTCTTCGCTACAGCCCCTTTCATCAGAGGCTAAAAGAGGTGGTGGAAAGCGGTGCCGTCGGCAGGGTACACCTTATCTCCGTGCTTGACTACTATGCGGGAGGGCGGACCTATTTCCGGCGCTGGAACAGGTTACGCAAGAACAGTGGTGGGTTATTGATCCACAAAGGGTGCCATGCCTTTGACATCATGAACTGGCTGGCCGACAGTTCCCCCCAGACAGTTGCTGCCTTCGGGAACCTGGCAGTATTTAACCCGGGTACTAAACCGGCTTATGCCCAGCACTGCACTAACTGTCCAGAGAAGTACACCTGCATAGACAGTGTATATCTGAAACTTGACAAGGAGGTTATAAAACGCCAACAGGAAAGAGGGTATACTGATTTCGACCTCTGCCTTTACAACTCTAAAAAGGATACTCAGGACAACGATGTGGTGATCATAGAGTATGAAAACGGAGTGAAGGCATCTTACACTGAATGTCTCTTCTCTGCCCGCACTGGGCGTTTTTATTCGGTAGTGGGAGAGAAGGGGGAGATCGAGGCCGACACCGAAAGCAACAGGATAAAAGTCCACTCCCTGGTGTCTAAGGAGACCACTGTTCACCAGATTCCCGATATCTCAGGCCACGGGGGAGGGGATAGTCTGCTGTTGGAGGATTTCCTCACCTGCTTACACCAGGGAGGAAAGCCGTTGGCCGATGGCGAAGCAGGCAGTTGGGCCACCGCAGTGGGGGAAGCCGCCGAGAAGGCAATAGCAGAGAACAAGGTTGTAAAGATAAGAAACTTGTGATAACTATTCAGCCACTAAGGCACAAAGACACAAAGGGAATATATGAGTTTTAGACCCTTGTCAGTCAATCTTAACGTGCCATTTATCAAAATGGAATCAAAACTTACTATTTAATCTTGGTGTCTTTGTGATTGAACTGTGTTTACAATCAAACAATTAAAGTTAAAGGGGGAAACGATGATTCGGATTGGAATCGTTGGTTCGGATAATAGTCATGCGGAGAGATTCTCGGAGATCACCAACCTGGAGAATCCACCCAAAGGGCTGCATGTGGAAGGAGCAAAAGTGGTAGCTATCTTTGGTGAGGAGGAAGAGAGAACAAAAGAGGTAGCTGAACACGGCCAAATACCCAAAATTGTAAAGGACCCAAGGGAGATGCTCAGTCTGGTGGATGCGGTGATGGTGGTGTTCAGGCATGGGGATAAGCATTACCCTTACGCCTCTCCCTTCATCGAAGCAGGTATTCCCACCTTCATTGATAAGCCTTTGACACTAAAGGCCGAAGAGGCAGAGAAGCTGGTCGAGCTTGCCGGAAAGAGAAACACGCCACTCACCTCTTTTTCCACTCTTCGCTATGCCCAGAATACTGTGGAGTTTATTAAGAAGACCAAAGAGATCGCGCCTCTCACTGCCGGAGTGAGCGCCGGGCCAGCAGATGCGGAGGAACACCGACAGTACGGTGGGTTGCCCTTTTATGGCATCCACGCAGTAGAACTGATGCTGGCTACATTCGGATACGAGGTAGAAAGCTTGTTGGCTGCCGAAAGGCAGAAGAATATCCTTGTCTCTGTTAAATACCGAGACGGGGCTCTGGTGGCCCTATACTTCTTGGGAAATGCCTCCTATGTATTTCATTTAATCGCTTACGGCAAAGAAGGCCATTTAGAGAATGTGGTA
Organism: Candidatus Latescibacterota bacterium; assembly: GCA_030629295.1. GTDB lineage: Bacteria > Latescibacterota > MVCY01 > MVCY01 > MVCY01 > MVCY01. The sequence continues at coordinate 5,246 of DAOVPH010000098.1, forward strand.
GATGCTTCCACCTGTTATGCCGATGGGATGAAGGTGTTCCTCAAAATGATCGAGACGGGCAAGCCGCCTCTTTCTGGAAACGAGTTGATTGCACCGGTGCGTATTCTGGAGGCGGTTGAACAGTCACTCTCTGCTGGTAAGGAAATGAGTCTTTAGCAGACAAAAGGGGAGCTATACTCGTTTAGGGTAAGGATTTCATATTTTTTGTCATTGCGAGCGCAGCGAAGCAATCTAATAAATCTACGGAAATCAAAAGATTGCTTCGTCGCTCCACTCCTCGCAATGACATTGGGAGGTTTACATTTTTACCCTTAACGAGTAATATAATGGTGCTACTCTTACAGTTTCTCCACCATCACCAGGGTCCGGGGCTTGGGGAACTGAACGGGAATCTGGGTGATAGAGACGGGGGTACTTAGATTTAACTGATCCAAAGTTTCATCAGGGCCTTTGTAGACGATGAGTTTGCCCCCTGTTCTAAGAAAGGGCAGGGCTAAGGGGACCAACTTAGAGAGAGGGGCGACGGAGCGGGCAGTTACTAAATTAAACTGATTCAAATATTGCTTGTGACAGCGAAGTGCCTCGGCCCGTTCACAGATTATGGAAACCGACTGAAGACCTAATAAAGCGACCAGCTTTCTAAGGAAAAGAATCCTCTTTCTCCGAGAATCCAGAACGGTGAGGGATACCTGGGGGCGGACAATCTTGATGGGAACGCCAGGGAAACCCGCTCCCGACCCTAAGTCCAGGAGCTGAAGTTCGTCTGGCCATTCCAAGTGAGGAACAGGGGTCAGGGAGTCCAAGAAATGATGGGTGACGATGCGGGATTCATCTGCCCTGGAGATCAGGTTCATCCTCTGATTCCAGTCCAAGAGCAGCTGGTGATAGGTGGCGAAGGCCTCAAGTTGCTCTTTTGTCAGGACTATGCCCAGCTGCTGGGCCCCCTGCTGCAGTTGTTTCACCTGAAACATCTTG
>DAOVPH010000149.1 GCA_030629295.1 Candidatus Latescibacterota bacterium
GGTGATGGAAGGACGGGATATCGGGACAGTGGTTTTCCCTCAGGCAGGGCTTAAGATATTCCTCGACGCCTCACTGGAGGAGAGGGCCAAGAGGAGACATTCAGAACTTAAGGCACAGGGAGTGGAGATTCCACCGGAGCAGTTGAAAGAACAGATAGCCCAGCGGGACAGGGAGGATATAAACCGAGATCAAGCCCCCCTAAAAAAGGCAGAAGGAGCAATCCTAATAGACACCACCGGGCTTGCCATAGAACAGCAAGTGGATAAAATAGTGAATCTGGCAAAAAGTTTATCAGCAGAGGGCAACAACGATTAAAACAGTCAGAACCAATAAAGGCTTTTACCGATTCGTCTGGATTTTTTGTAGAATCATTTTTAAGGTGTTCTTTCGACTCAAAGTCGAAGGAGAGGACTATGTCCCTGCCAGCAATGGGGTGATCTTTGCTTCAAACCATATCTCCCTGTTGGACCCTCCTGTGATAGGAATTGCCACTACCCGAGAACTGAATTATCTGGCCAAGGCCGAGCTGTTTGATCAGTCCATCTTAGGGTGGATAATAACCGGACTCAACGCTTTCCCCGTAAAGCGGGGGGGGATAGATAGAAATGCTTTGAAGAAGATGGTGGGTTTACTCCGACGAGGGAAAGCACTTCTGCTTTTTCCTGAAGGCACAAGGAGCAAAAGGGGCGAGCTGGGCAGAGCGAAATCCGGAGTGGGAATGCTGGCCCTCAAAACAGAGACACCGGTTGTGCCGGTTCATATCTCCGGTTCTAAAAGCTTTTTTAGAGTTGCTCTGGGACGGGAGAAAATGTGGGTGAAATTCGGGCAGCCCTTATTGCCTGCAGATTTCAGGCTCAGTGCCGATCACCGTTGCGACTATCAATTGTTAGTCCAACAGGTAATGTCTAAGATAAAAACTCTGGCCCAGGAAAAAGAATTCCCAAGGGACTGCTGTTGAAGACCTGCGATTGATGAGCCTAGCAGAGTGATTCCTAATTAACGTTCTCGCTTTTCCGTCATTGCGAGGAGAGAAGCGACGAAGCAATCCCACTGAATTCCAGCTATTTAGAGATTGCTTCGCTATCGCTCGCAATGACAAGTTATTGTAACATTATTTGGGAAACGATGCTATATTTAGAAAACACTGAATGAACTCTGAGATAACTGAGAAGATAATGACAAGGTTTAAATGTGGCTTAAGAGAAGTTAATATAATAGCCAACGTCTTTCGGTGTTTTTCAGAGTTCAATTTTTCGGTCATAGAATGAAAATCGAACTTGCCAAGGGAGCAGGATTTTGTTTTGGGGTAAAACGGGCGGTTAACATAGCCTTAAAGACCGTCAGAGAGGTAGATCCGCCAGTTTACACCATAGGTCCCATCATCCATAATCCACAGGTAGTTGAGAAATTAAGACAGCAGGGCATTATCCCGGTGGCGGAGATCACCGACTTACCTCCGGGAATGGTCATTATCCGCTCCCACGGCATTCATCCTGATCTCCTGCGGCAGATAAAAGAATCAGGCCACAGGGTGATTGATGCTACCTGCCCCTTTGTGCGGCGAGCCCAGAACTACGCAGAGCAGTTGAACAAAGAAGGGTTTAAAACCGTAATTGTGGGAAAGAAGGACCACCCTGAGGTAGAAGGCCTGCTGGGGCATTCTGGGCAAAAGGCAGTAGTCGTTTACAATAGTTCTGACTTAAAGCAGTTAGGCGGGCAGGGAAGAATCGGAATTATTGCCCAGACTACCACTCCGTTTTCTCAGTTCCAGCAGGTGGTTCTGAAGCTATTGGAGAAAACCAAGGAACTAAGGGTATACAATACCACCTGCAGTTCAACTGAGAAGAGGCGAAAGGAGACGGCCAATCTGGCAAAGCGGGCAGATCTTATGCTAATCATGGGAGGAAAAAACAGTGCCAATACCTCCCGTTTGGCTGAGCTGTGCAGACAGATAGGAACAGAGACGCATCATATTGAAACAGCAGCAGAACTTTTGCCTGAGTGGCTTAAAGGAAAATCTCTGGTGGGGGTCTCCACCGGTACATCTACTCCCCATTGGGTAATCGACAGGGTAATCAGAAAGTTAAAGACCTTTCAACCAACAACCTGAAACCCGCAGAGGCGGATGCACTCGCCTCTGGCGGCACAAAAGGAGGTAAAAGCTGATGGCCCAACAGCAACAATCAGATGCTAACACCAAGATGAGAGGGGGTGATATTCCTATTGACTTAGAAGCAAAGGAGTATTCGAATGAGGAATTCGCTGAGATGCTCCGCCTCTATGACGAAACCCTCAAAGGACTCACAGAAGGAGAGATCGTCAAAGGGGAAGTGATGGCCATAGGTAAGGACAGCATTATTGTTGACATCGGATTTAAGTCAGAGGGAGAGATCCTCCTTTCCGAATTTGGAGATTCACCTCAAGTGAAGGTGGGAGACCAGATCGATGTGTTTCTGGAAAATGTAGAAGACCAAGACGGACAGCTGGTTATCTCCAAGCAAAAAGCAGATTTCATGCGAGTCTGGGATCAGATAAAGTCTGTCTATGAAGCCAATGAAACGGTAGAAGGCGAATTACTCCGTCGGGTCAAGGGTGGGATCATTGTTGACCTGCTCGGTGTGGAGGCTTTTCTTCCCGGTTCCCAGATCGATGTAAAGCTGGTGAAGAACTTTGACCAATTCATAGGAAAGGAATTTCCTCTGAAAGTCATCAAGGTCAACAAAAGCAGGCGCAATATTGTTGTCTCCCGCCGGGCAGTGTTAGAAGAGGAGCAGACAAAAAAAAGAGAGGAGCTTCTGGCTCAGCTCAAAGAGGGAGATATTCACGAAGGCCTGGTCAAAAACATCACCGATTTCGGTGTGTTTATTGACTTAGGCGGCATGGACGGTCTTCTACATATCACCGATATGTCCTGGGGAAGAATCAGCCATCCCTCAGAGTTGGTGGCCATCGGAGATAAGATTAATGTCATAATCCTTAACTACGACCAGGAGAAAAAGAGAGTCTCTTTGGGACTGAAACAGCTTACTCCTCCTCCCTGGGAGAGTGTAGAGGAGAAATATCCTGTTAGCGAGAAAGTGAGGGGCAAGATCGTCAGTATAACCAACTATGGAGCTTTTATCCAGCTGGAAGAGGGTGTGGAAGGACTGATTCACATCTCCGAGATGTCCTGGACTCAACATATTCGCCATCCTTCCCATGTGGTCGCTATCGGCGATATTGTTGAAGCGATTGTGTTGAACATGAACAAAGAGGAGAAAAAGATATCCCTCAGCCTGAAACAGGTGGAACCAGATCCGTGGCTCTCCATAGAGGAACGTTATCCGGCGGGAGAGAGCGTCACCGGCAAAGTGCGAAGCCTCACGAATTTTGGCGCCTTCATTGAGATCGAAGATGGCATCGATGGGCTACTTCATATCTCTGATATGTCTTGGACCAAAAGGGTACACCATCCCAACGAACTTGTGAAAAAGGGGAGCAAGATCGAAGTAGTGATTTTGAACATCGACAAGGCGAATCGTAGAATATCGTTAGGCCTTAAACAACTTAAGCCTGATCCGTGGGAGGAGTTAGCGCTTAAGTTCACTCCGGGCACGGTGACTGAAGGTAAGATCAGCCAGGTCTTGGACAGCGGGGTAGTTGTCGAACTGGAAGAAGATACTGAAGGCTTTGTGCCTGCTTCTCAATTGGGACAGCCAGAATTGAAAAAACCCAACGAAGGGTTCAAGGTCGAAGACACATTGCCGCTGAAGGTGATTGAGTTCGATAAGGAGAAGAAGAAGATTGTACTCAGCGTCGAGGAGTATCTGAAAGAGAGAGAAAAGGAGGAGATAGAGAAGTACAAGCGTGAACATGCCCCGAAGCCTGTTACCATCGGCGATATGGTGAGCGAGCCCGAGGTATTGAAACCAGAGGAAGAAATCGAAGCGCCAGAGGAACAGAAAGCGGAACCGCCAGCAGAACCAGAAGAGCTGGCAGAACCGCCTGCTGTCGAAGCCGAGCTGAAAACTTCCGTCGAGGCAGAACTCCTTTCCCCTGAAACTGAAGCAGAGAAGAGTGAGGAACCATCAGAGAAGACAGAACAGAAAGAACCGGTGAAAAAACGGGGCAGAAAGAAGAAAGAACCCCTGGTTGAAGCAAAAGAGACTGCAGAATCAGCTCAAGACGAAGCTGAGCCCAAAACTTCCCTTGGGGAAGAAACTCCCTCTTCTGAAACTGAAGCGGAGGGAGGCAAAAAGTCTTCGAAGGAGAAAGAACA
>DAOVPH010000187.1 GCA_030629295.1 Candidatus Latescibacterota bacterium
TATCTACTCAGTGGAGCTAACTACCGGGGAGCTGTCTCAGTTGACCGCTGACCCTTACGACGAGGCTGATCCCTGCTGGTCGCCCGATGGCACCAGGATTGCCTTCTCCTCCGACAGAAAACCGAATCCCACTCACCCTGATTCCACTCCTACTTTTGGTGACCATAATATCTATGTGCTGGATTTAAGTGAACATAAACTAACTCAAATCACCACTTCTCCCTTCAGCGATTTTTCTCCCACCTGGTCGCCAGATGGCAGAAGATTGGCCTTTTCTTCAGACCGGAACGGGATTTACAATATCTATGTGACCGATATTGCTGATGCGGACAGCATAAGGGTAGTGCCCGTTACTAATGCCCTGACCGGCTGTTTCCAGCCCGATTGGTCACCAGATGGCAGGAAAATAGCCTTCTCGGCCTTTCAAGAAAGAGGCTGGGATATCTTCACCTTAGAGAGTCCATTCCCCGAATTTGGGACAGAACTCGAGCCAACCCCTTTTCGTCTGGAAAAACAGAGGTATTTAACCACTAAGGCTGTCTCGACCGAGGCAGACACAACCGAACAGAAAACACCTCTGCCTGCGCAGACTTCTGTCCTCAAAAAATACAGGCCAAAATTTTCCCCCGACATCATAAACATCAGCCTCGGCTACAGCAGCTACTGGGGATTAGAGGGACAGGGTCTGGTGATGGTCAGTGATATTCTGGGCAACCATCGGATGATTTTCTACGGTGACTTATTTTACTCGTTACAAAACAGCAACCTTCAGTTTGTTTACTACTATCTGAAACGACGGACGGATTATGGTGCTGCCCTGTTTAACTTCGGTAACTACCACTGGACAAAGGACTATGAATGGTTCTACGACCGGGTTTACGGAGGAGCTCTCATCGTCTCGCGCCCCTTCACTCGCTTCAGTCGTATAGATGCGGATCTGCTCTCTCTCACTGTGAAACGGGACTACTATTATTGGATGCCGGAGGCTCCCGGAACTATGCGCTGTTTGCTGTTAGAGCTCTCTTTAGTAAACGACACAGCCATCTGGGGTGGAACTGGGCCGGTGAACGGCTCTCGTTCCTTAGTTTCTGTCCAACACAGTCTTGATCTGGGCAAAGACAGTCCTTCCTTCACCACCTTATACTTCGATCATCGCCGGTATCTTAGAATGAACAAAAGGTACACCTTTGCCTTCCGGCTATCCGGAGGAGCAAGCACAGGCAAGGACCCGCAACATTTCTTTGTTGGAGGCTTAGATAACTGGATCAATGCTAAATATAGCCGCAGAGAGATCAGCACTATTGGAGATTTCTATTTTGCCAACTTCCCCACTCCCCTGCGAGGAGCAAGCTATTACCAACTCTCCGGGACCAGGTACCTGTTGGCAAACTGCGAGTTCAGGTATCCCTTCATTCCTTATCTTTCTTTCGGCTGGCCCCTGCCTTTGAGATTGCGAAATATTCAAGGGGTACTGTTTACCGACGCTGGTTCGGCCTGGGACGGCTGGCCTAAAGAGATCAGTCGCGATATGTATTTGATAACCTGGGGTTTTGGTGTCCGGATCAATCTGGGCATAGTCCTTCTCCGCTTTGATAACGCCTGGAAGTCAGAGTCGTCAAGACCCGTGAGCTGTTTCTCCCTGGGAGCTGATTTCTAACATAAATAGCACGAGTAGAAGAAATGGAAAAGGCTATCATTATCGGGGTTAACCTCCTCCATGCAGACAGGCGGGAGGTGGAGGAATCTTTGGATGAGCTGGCCCTTCTTGCTGAGACCGCTGGGGCTCAGGTTGTCCGCAGGGTGGTGCAGGAACGCGGACGGCTGGACCCGGCATTCTATATTGGCCAAGGCAAAGCCTCTCACTTAGCCTCAGAGGCGGAGAGTCTGAATGTGGATCTCATCATATTTGATGATGATCTCTCTCCGGCTCAGGTCAGAAATTTAGAGCGGGTTACTAAGGTTAAAATCGTTGACCGCAGCGGGCTGATTCTGGATATCTTCGCCCGCCGGGCCCGCAGCAAAGAGGCGAAGATTCAGGTGGAGCTGGCCCAGTTACAATATCTGCTGCCCCGACTCACCAGACAGTGGAGCCACCTATCCCGCCAGGTGGGTGGAATCGGTGTCCGAGGACCAGGGGAGACTCAGTTGGAGGTTGACCGAAGACAGGTCCAAAACAGAATAACTAATCTCCGTCGAGCACTCAACCGGATTGAAAAGAGCAGAAAAACTCAGCGAAAAAGAAGGTCCAGTATGTTCAGGGTTGCCCTGGTTGGCTATACCAACTCGGGGAAGTCCACATTACTGAATAGACTCTCGGAGGTGCCATCTGCCTATGTGGGGAACCGCCTCTTTGCCACCCTTGACCCTATGACCCGGGTAATCGACCTTTCCTCCCACCAGAGAGCCCTTCTCACCGACACGGTGGGCTTTATCAAAAAACTCCCCCCCCATCTGATCGCTTCCTTTCACAGCACCTTGGAAGAGGCTGTTGAGTCAGATGTACTTTTGCATGTGGTGGATGCTTTTCGGCCACGTTTCGAAGAGCAAATCATCACAGTGGAGAATATCCTTGATGGACTTCAAATGGCAGAAAAACCCACCATCCTCGTTTTAAACAAATCCGACTTAGTAACAAATCTGAAATCACTCTCCAGGATTCAAGAGAGATATCCCGGAGGAATTTTCACTTCCGCCCTCAACGGTTGGGGTATTGATAAGTTGAGAGGAGCAATAACAGGACTTCTACGCCAACATCGGGTTGAGGTCCGACTGAGAATACCCCTACGAGAAACACAATTGCTTTCCTGGGTTCACCGGGTAGGGGATATCTTGAGTGAAGTCTGCCAAGATAATGAGGTTCTGATTCAGGCTCATCTCAATCAGAGGGATGCGAATAAGCTATCTGAGGCTGTGAGGGTGTAGACCCTGGAAGTCGAGCCCTACCAGAAACCCGCATGGACGCTGATTTAGCGAGCAGATGATGTGGGTCAATGTTTGTAGATTTTTGTTGCATATCAAGAAGGTCGTGTATATATTGTATGTTTAACAAAAAATAGGCCAATACTTAGAGAGATGAACGAGATGAATTTCGTTCTAATTTATACTTGCTTATTAAGGAGGGACCTTGTTTATCATCGGAAATTTCTTAGTGTCACTGGCCGGAATTCTGGGCGTTGTCTTAAAGATCTATATGTGGTTGATCGTCATTCGGGCGGTGCTTTCCTGGTTTGCCCCTAATTCTTACAGTCCGGTCGTCCAATTCCTTTATGCTATCACCGAGCCA
>DAOVPH010000167.1 GCA_030629295.1 Candidatus Latescibacterota bacterium
GGATCAGGTCAAACAGTGGATAGATAGAGTATTAGAGGGACTTTATATTCTCAAGCCCCTTGTTGACGAACCCGCCACACTATGCGTGGAGAATGTGAATCTTCTCTTTGACTACCTACTCCCCTCTCTTCTGGACTCGCCGTTCGGGATTTGCTTGGATATAGGTCATCTGCTTCAATTTGACTTGGAGGTAATGCCATACCTCCGGCGCTGCTTTAAAAAGCTGCGGATCATCCATCTTCACGGAGTGAAAAACGGAAAAGACCACCAGGGTCTGAACCGGGAAATGATCCCCCTGTTGAAGGAATTCTTTAACTATTTGGAACAGAATAATTACTGCGGGGTAGTCACCCTGGAGGTGTTTTCAGAAAAAGATCTTCTCCAGTCATTCGATACCTTGAAGGAGCTATAGTAATGGAAGATGTCAAGCGCTACCTGATCTTAGGGGGAGTGCGAAGCGGGAAGAGTGTCTATGCCCTGGATTTAGCAAATCGGTTGGGCGGCAGGAAGCTTTTTGTGGCCACCGCCGAAGCGCGAGACCAGGAGATGAAAGACAGGATCGCTGAACACCGAGCCCGCAGAGGACCAGATTGGGACACGGCTGAGGACCCCATTCACATCGCCCACTTGCTGGAACAAAAGGCCAAGAACTACAAGGTGATTCTGATAGATTGTCTCACCCTGTGGTTGTCCAACCTAATCCTGAAATATGAAGAGAAAAAGGTGAAACAGCTGTTAGATAATTTCACCAGAGTGTTGGGGCGAATCAAGGGATGTTATGTGATCCTGGTGTCCAATGAGGTAGGAATGGGCATAGTGCCCGAAAACAAGTTGGCAAGAGCCTTCAGAGATTGGGCTGGCCTGATGAATCAGCGAATTGCCCGGACTGCCGACGAGGTAATTCTAATGGTAGCAGGGGTTTCCACAAAGATTAAAGGCGATGGTAACTCTGAAACATCTCCTGAAGCAGGTGGTAAGGAAAGAAAATTAAAACATGAGGGCTTATCAGAAGGGAAACCAAGTGGAAAAGCTTAAAAGAACAATATCAGCCATTCTGCCCCTGCAACAAGATTGGCAGCAGAAGGCACAAAAGAGGCTGGACAGTTTAACCAAACCCCCGGGCAGTTTGGGACGCCTGGAAGAAATAGCCCGGAGAATGGTGGGCATCCGACAAAGCATTCATCCGTCAACGACAAACAAGGTGATCTTCACTCTGGCTGGGGATCACGGTGTAGCCAAAGAGGGTGTAAGTGCATATCCCCAGGAAGTGACGGCCCAGATGGTCTACAATTTCCTCAGCGGTGGAGCAGCGATCAATGTCCTGGCAAGATGCATCGGGGCCAAGGTGATTGTGGCTGATCTGGGCGTGGCTGAGGATTTAAAACCACACCCTCTGCTGAGAGTCAAAAAGGTAGGCTATGGGACAAAGAATATGGCGAAAGGTCCCGCTATGTCTCGGCAACAAGCCATCCAGGCAGTTGAGGCCGGAATTGAGCTATTTGAACAAGAATACCAGAGCAACGGGATCGACATGGTAGGCATAGGAGATATGGGAATCGGCAATACAACGGCTTCCAGCGCTATCGTGGCCGTCTTAACCGGACAAAGCCCTGAGCAGGTTACCGGTCGAGGAACAGGCATCGGTGATAAACTGTTACACCACAAAATTGAGGTCATCAGACAGGCAATTGCGCTAAACAGGTCCGATCCTGACGATCCCATAGATGTCCTGTCCAAGGTGGGTGGATTTGAGATTGGGGGTATCGCTGGGATTGCTCTGGCTGCAGCGGCTCATCGTGTGCCCGTGATAGTGGACGGCTTTATCTCCACTGCCGGAGCCCTGATAGCTCACCAACTGCAACCTGTCAGCAAGGAATATATGTTTGCGGCTCATCGGTCTGTTGAAACAGGACATAAAGCAGCGCTGGAGAAAATCGGACTATCACCTATCCTTAACTTGAATATGCGATTAGGAGAGGGCACCGGCGCAGCGCTGGCTATGCCCATTATAGAGGCCAGTATCAAAATCTTAACTGAAATGGCAACCTTCCAGAACGCTGGAGTATCGGAGCAGATAAATTGAGACGATTTCTTATTGCTATACAATTCCTGACAGTTATCCCAGTCCCTCGTCGCCTCCGGATGACAGATGAAGATCTGGGGCAATCAATGGCTTATTTCCCCTCAGTAGGACTACTATTGGGAGTGATTCTGTACGGCCTCAGCCGGGCTATTGTGCTGGTCTTCCCCGAAAGGATAGCCGACTTAGGGTGCGTGCTGGCACTGGTTCTGCTGACCGGTGGGCTGCATCTGGACGGATTGGCGGATACGGCAGATGCTTTCTTCAGCAGAGAGGACCGACGGAGGATGCTGGAGATTATGCGAGAAAGCCAGATCGGACCTATGGGGGCAGCAGTTATCGTATTCGCCCTGCTTCTGAAATTTGAATTGCTCTCCGGCCTCTCCCCTCAAGTCAAAGGCCCCACTTTGATCTTGATGCCAGTGATTGGAAGGTGGGCTGTAGTCTTTCAGGCGGCAATGTTACCCTACGCCAGAGCTTCTCAGGGGCTGGGAACAGCGTTCAACAGATATGTGGGGATCAGGGAGGTTTTGCTTTCAACACTATTTACCCTACTTTTTGTCCTCGGACTCAGGCAATTAAGGGGACTTTGGTCTATGGCTTTGGTACTGCTTCTCTCTTTGCTTTTCATCCAGTATACTCGCCGGAAGATCGGTGGAACCACAGGGGATACAATGGGAGCAGGTATAGAAATAGCCGAGATTGCAACTTTAGCTGTTGCTTACATTAACCTGTAGCGACGCTTTGTGAACAGGGATCCATTTACAGAGCCGGACCCCATCGGCGTCTGGAGACACCTCCTACAGCCTTTTCCCGGAGCAGAATGTAGAACTGACTGATTGATGAGAGGTGAAAGCCTTGACGAGAGCTAAAAGAGATTAAGCCGAAATAGTGAGACTGTCAATGGGGGTTCCTCTGACCGTCGCCACCAGATTGAATGGCTGGCGTAGGCCATCATTGAACACAAATCATCAGGTACGATTCCTCTATCCGGGTAAAAATAAGCCCATTTTGGCCAAAACAAAAAGCCCTCAGAACAATTCTGAAGACCTTTATGAAAAGGGGTAAGGCCAAGGGGTACTCGAAGCAAATCTTGACCTTACCCCAGGAAGATACTGCGTGCTGTCTGACTATCGCAACAGCACCATCCGCCTTACCTGCACAACCTGTCCTTCCACCTCCAGACGATACAGATAGACGCCGCTCGCCACGTCTCCACCGGTGCCGTCTCTCCCGTCCCATACCACAGAGTAGCTACCGGCGGGTCGGTGACCATCCACCAGCGTCCGTACCCATCTGTCCAAGCACATTGTACACGGACAGCCACACGGCTCCTGCTTCGGGAAGATCATATCGAATCGTCGTCTGTGGGTTGAACGGATTAGGATAGTTCTGAGCAAGTGCGTATCCTAACGGCACGGCTGTTGACCCGGCTATCTCCTCCACTGCTGTGGGTATGTCCACCTTCTCAGCCACCAACCTCATATCATCAATGTAGAAGGTGCCTTCCACTTTTGTAGGCAGAAATAGACTGATGTATGATTGACTCGTAAAAAGTCAAAATGTTGTCTAATATGCTAAAAAAATTGTTAATTAAGCGATTTTTTCCTTGACACGGGCAGACTCCTTTTGTATATTA
>DAOVPH010000010.1 GCA_030629295.1 Candidatus Latescibacterota bacterium
AGGTTCTTCCTTTATGTGGACACCTTCGATCCCCACGAACCCTGGGACCCGCCCCGCTGGTATGTGGAGCGCTATGATCCCGAATATCAAGGCGAGGAGGTGATCTATCCCCTCTACGCACCGGCAGATTATCTAACCGCGGAGGAGCTGAAACATATGCGGGCCCTCTACGCCGGCGAGGTCACTATGGTGGATCGCTGGGTGGGGATGCTGTTGCAGAAGATCGAAGACCTGGGCCTTTTTGACAACACTGTGATCATCTTCACCACCGACCACGGTTTCTACCACGGCGAACACGGGCTTGTGGGCAAAAGCCTGATTACGGAGGAATTCAAGGGATACGCCCCGCTCTATGAGGAGGTCGCCCATATTCCCCTGTTCATCCACCTGCCAGGGAGAAAGGACCTCCGCTGTGGAGAGCTGGTGCAGCCGCCGGATCTCATGCCCACAATTTTGGAGCTGGCAGGCGCAGAAGACCCAGAGACAATGCACGGCAAATCGCTCCTGCCCCTGCTTAAGGGGGAAAAGCTCCAGATAAGGGATTTCGCCGTCACCTCGCCCACCATCATCCACGGCACAGCCGGCGCGCTTCGGACCACTATCACCACCAAAGAATGGTCCTTCATCTACGTTGGGTCCGGCAAAGTCCGGGACAAGGGCGAAACCCGGGATGTGGACGGGATCGCTACGAAGCTCAAGGCGCTGGGACAATCCTTCGGCCACGAGCTTTACCACCTTCCCTCAGATCCCGGTCAGAAGAGAAACCTGTTCCTTGAGAGAAAAGAGGTTGCGGAAAACCTCCAAATAAGTTATACTGAGTTCCTGAAATCGCTACGAACGAAGGAGAAATACCTTAAGTATTGGCGGGCTTTGTAAGGAGGCCTTGAGATGTCCAGAGATTAGCTTGAGAAATCTATCTTTCATAAATCAACGAGATCACCCTGCTACCGGTTCCAAAACCTGTGGACCAGTGATCCCATTATTAACCTAAAGGAGAAAGAGAACCATGACTGAAACAAAAATCGGAGCGCAGTTGTATACCCTGCGGGACTATATGAAAACGCCCCAGGATATCGCCAAGACCCTATGCGAGCTCAGCGAGATAGGCTACCGAGCTGTTCAGGTTTCTGGGATAGGGCCGATTGAACCCAAGGAATTGAAGAAGATCTTAGACAACGAGGGGTTGTTTGCCTGCGCCACCCACACCGGATACGAGAGGCTGGTGGGAGATATAGAGGCTGTGATCGAGGAGCATAAGATCCTCGGAGCACCCCATGTTGCCTGTCCGGGACTTCCCCCGGAACTCCATAACGGAGAGGGATACAAAAAGGTCGCCCGGGAGCTTTCCCAGGCCGGAAAAATCCTCAAGGAGAACGGCATTACGCTGTCCTATCATAATCACGCCATCGAGTTCGAGAAGTATGGGGATAAGATCGGTCTGGAGATCCTTTACGATGAAAGCAATCCGGAATATCTTCAAGGGGAAATAGACACCTACTGGGTGCAGTACGGCGGAGGAGATTCTGCTGCCTGGTGTCGAAGACTTAAAGGCAGGCTGCCCCTGCTTCACCTCAAGGATATGAGCATAAAGCAGAACGAGCAGATTATGACCGAGGTGGGAGAGGGAAATCTCAACTGGGAGGCTATCCTTAAGGCCTGCAAACAGGCCGGCACCCAGTGGTATCTGGTTGAGCAGGATGTGTGCCAGAGGCATCCCTTGGAGAGCCTTAAGATCAGTTTGGAAAATATGAACAAGATGGGGCTTTCCTGAGGCCGTGAAACACAGAGAGGTGCAAAGGCCGATCTTAGATAAGGAGAAGCAACCATGACATCCCGCGACAGAGTGCGCAGGGCTGTTCTATTTCAGGGGCCGGACAGAGTCCCCATTGACCTGCCAGAGCCTTATGGGACTGATTTCCTGCAGCACGTTGGAATAGATCCTGATCCGAACTGGCAGCCGAAGATCAACACTGAAACCCGGTGGGAGGATGAATGGGGATCCATCTGGGAAAAGCTGCCAGGCGACGTGACAATGGGCCAGGTGAAATACCACCCCTTGTCCGACTACTCCCGTCTGCAAGGATTTCGCTTCCCCGACTACAAAAACCCTCACAGATACCAAACCGCCCGAAAGGCTATCTCTGAAAATAAGGAGGGAAAATTCGTCCTTGCCGGCATTCCCTTCAGCATCATCCATCGCTTAGAATACCTGAGAGGCCACCAGGAAGCCTGGACAGACTCCTACCTTCATCCCAGGGAACTGGAAGAGCTTCTGGATAGGCTCGCAGATATCGCCATAGACAGCATCGAGAATTTAGCCCGACTGGGGGTAGATGGGATCATTTCCGCTGATGACTGGGGACTTCAGGACAGACCGATGCTGGCGCCGGAGATATTCCGAAAATTCTTCAAACCCAGATACAAACGAGTCTACAGCTTCGCCCACCAGCAGGGAATGCTCACCTTCCTCCACAGTTGCGGATACATCATTGATCTGTTGGAGGATTTTATCGAGGCCGAACTCGATCTGATCCAGATGGACCAGCAGGAGAATATGGGAGTTGAGCGACTGGCAGAGCTCTTCGGGGGGAAACTGTGCTTCTGGTGTCCGGTGGACATTCAAAACACTATGGTCAAGGGAACCGTGGAGGACGTCCGAAACTACGCAAAATACCTGGTAGAATCCTTCGGCAAATTCAATGGAGGTTTTATCGCCAAATGGTATGGGTCGCCTGAGGCGGTGGGACACACCCGGGAGAAAATAGACGCCATGTCGGGAGCCTTCGTAGAGCATGGAAGGCTAATCTACCAGGAAAGACCCGTGAACACCGATTAAGGTTCAAGAAAGAGGATCAAATGGGCGAATTTTTGAATAGCATGGAATGGTATTACATCAATGTGGAAAGGGATATAACACCTCGTCTCCACTTCCAAAACCATACAAAAGAGGATTTTGAGAAATGGCATAGCGCCCTTAAGGCTAAGCTGCTGGAGCTCTTAGGCGGATTTCCTGAAAAGGTCCCTCTGGAGCCTGATAAACTGGGTGAGGAGGATTGCGGGGATTTTGTGAGGGAGAAATACACCATCGCCACCGAAAAGCACCTGCGAATGCCGCTTTACCTTCTGAAACCCAAAGAGGCCTCCAAGGACAAAAAGCTTCCTGGCATTCTCTGCTGTCACGGGCACGGCCCTTTTGGCAAGGACTCGGTTGCCGGAGTAACCTTTGATCAGCCAGAGAGAGAAGAAAATATAAGAGGGCACAATTACAACTATGGGGAGCAGATGGCTGGGAGGGATTATGTCACTATTTGCCCCGATTTCCGTCCTTTCGGCGAGAGGGTGGCCTACAGTGACCCCTTCCCCGGAAGGGACAAGTGCAATATGTACTTTATTAAAGGGCTTCTCCTGGGGCAGGTGCTTCTGGCCAGAAACATGCACGATGGGATGTGCGCCTTGGATTTCCTCTGCCAACAGCCGGAGGTCGATCCTGAAAGGATAGGATGCATGGGGTTGAGTTTTGGGGGGACGATGACCACCTATATTTCAGCTCTGGATGTGAGGGTAAAGGCGGCCGATATCATCTGCTATCTCACCACCACCCGCCACTACGCGGTGGAAACTGCCAACTTGTGCGGCTCCCAATTTGTGCCCTATCTCTATAAATATGCGGATGTGGCCGATATAGCCGGCCTAATTGCTCCCAGGCCGCTTCTGGTAGAAAGCGGCATCAACGACACCTGCTTTCAGTTCGAGTTCACCAAAGAGGCACATAAACACTTAAGGAATATCTACGAGGCCGCCGGAGTCTCCCCTAACCTGGAGTTCGACATCTTTATGGGGGAACACTCCTTTGCCGGGAACAAGGCCTTTTCGTTTTTCGATAAGCATCTGAAGGCTCAGATGTGGAACTCCACCATATCTTCGTCTTCCAGGATGTAATTTCTCTCTACCCTCTGGCCGGCGAATCTATTGGACCCCCACAATCTGGCGTATTTCAGGTCTCTCACCAGGTCTTTATGAATAGCCCGAGCTGCATCCATAACGGTATCCCCTTTTTTGAGGATTACCGGCTCGTCGCGATCCATCGATCTTCCAGGTGCTTTGGTGTAGACTCGAACGATATCTAACAGCCTATGAATCTTGGACTTCATCTCCTCTAAGCCTCGGGGTTGCTTCGCTGAGATAGAAATCAAAGGAAATCTCTGAGCACATACGTCTTTCAGGGCACCAAATCGTTGCTGGGCCTGGGGTAAATCGATTTTGTTCGCCACTACTATCGTCTTTTTACAAACAAAGGCAGGAGGTTCTTCACTCTCTTCACCTTCGGTTATCTCTCCCCGCAATCTAATCTTGGCCTGGGCTAACCTCTCCATGACTGTGTCGATTCCCTTTCCAGGATTCTCCTCATTCAAGTCCACTATCAGCAAAACCAAATCGGTGTTTCGAACTATATCAACCAGCCAGGGCTCCATAAAATCCGGGGCGATAGAGGGAGTATCCACTAATTGGTAGCTAATGTTTTCAAACGGCATCATTCCCACTAAGGGTGTACGGGTAGCAAATGGATAAGGCGTCACTTCAGGCGTAGCATTGGTGAGACTGGCAAGGATTTGAGATTTCCCGGCATTAGGCGGTCCCAGGAGCACAAGTTGAGCGGCTCCTTCTTTCCTGACATGGTAGCTAAAGCCTCTTTTGACAGGTTTCTTCTGGGCCTCCCGGTTCAACCTTGCGATCCTGCCCCGCAGCTCGGCCTGCAGCTTATCAGTGCCCTTGTGCTTGGGCATAACTGCCAACAGCTCCCGCACTATGGCAATCTTTTCCTGGGGGCTTTTGACCAACCTGTATCTTCGCTCAATAGCATAATACTCTGGAGGAAGATTGGCAGGCATAGTTTACCTCTGCAACATTTCTAAGTAGTTTTTGAAACGTTTAGCGGTGTCCGTTCATAGTTCTCAGTGATCCATAGGACACCAGACATCCCTAGCGAGGGGAATTTGTTCCCGCGCACAACTTATGCTCCAAAACCCATTGCGCTGCTTACCCGGGCATTTTTCTGAACCGCAGAGTTGCTATTAAGGTAATCCCATTTCTCTCAAAAGTCAATCGATTTCTGTTTCCTTAAATACTCTCCTGCAGGACGCAGATTTCCGCCGATACCTGCAGAAACCTATTTTGCCTAATTACTTCTTTATATTTAAAATCTTAACAATCTGCGCTCATCTGCGTCCAAAATGGAAATCCCTGGTGCGATGAACTTTTTTGCTTGACTTTTTCTCTGAGTTTCATTATTCTTAATCCAAAATTCTGCAGATTTCTGGGGAGTAGGTGAACCCTGCAAAACAAATAGTGCTATCTCACCCAGAAACAACGCTCTAAAGCGGTCACATTACGTCTGGCATAAATAGCGTTGCGGCCTCTGCACCCGGCAACTCACAACTATTTACGGACACTACCGAGTTTCCACCCACACCCACGAAAGGAGTCTGCCTTATGTTTCCCAAAAAGATTTGGACTTATTGTTTTCTGTTGGCCAGTCTTATTATCTTTTCAGTCAGTCTGGCTGTAGCCGACAGCGAAATCAGGGAATTCCGAGGAGGGAACCTTGATTTTTATTTTTCGGCCCGCAGCAGCATTCTCTTCGGTCCCGGTTCGCACACAGCGGCGATGGGGGGTACCTATTATACCCCAGGAAACGGAAGTAACGCCCTTTTCTGGAATCCCGCGGGACTTGGGTTCCTCAAATCCTCCCGGACCCAGTTCGATCTTGCACTCGCTCTCATCTTTAGCCCTAGCGATTTTGTAGAGGTGCAAGAGAACATAGATGATGCCGTGGATGATCTCATCGAGGATATGAGTCCGGATAATAAGAATATCATTAGGGAGATGAAGCGGGGCAACCGGCTGACTTATCCTGAGTTCGCGGCTGAAGGCGGCCAAGCCGGTGGTTTCCGTGCCGGAAGTGCAGGCCTGGTCTTCCAGGATATGACCTTGGGGGTGGGTGTCTACCAGCCTCTCAGTCTAAATCTCGGTGCAGTGATTACCGGATTCAGAATGATTATGGAGAACAGCGAGGTTAGTGGTGGAGATACTACTATAACCAAGTTTTTGGTTAACATAGATGCTAACATTAACCTGGATGTTCGCCTTAACATCGCCACCTTTGCCTTGGCTAAAAGAGTCACCAAAAACTGGACAGTTGGGGTCTCAGCAGATCGCTACGACACCAGGGTCTTGGTCAATGCAAAGTTCAACAACCAGGGGATGATGGCCAGCACCGCCAGGGGTGAAGAGGCATTTGGTGACCCCAAGGCAGGATGGCTGGGACCCGGTAAACGCAATGATTTAGATGCCGTCTTCAGTGGGGATCTCCAAAATACCTCGTGGGGAGTGAAAGTAGGTACAGCACTCCGTGTAACCAAATTCCTTGGGATTGACGCCTTCCTGAACATGCCTCCCTCTCAACTCGACATGAAGGACAAATTGAGAATTTCTTACAGCAGCTTAGACGCCCTAAACCTTGGAGCAGAAGAAGATGAGGAAGTACTGGATACCAACAAATTGATCCTCTCCCAGTTGACCAGAACCAAAAACACCACTTACACCAGTGAATACGTAAGGTTAAATCTGCCGAAGTCGTTCACCGTGGGAACCAATTTGCGGGCAGGGTTCTTCACCCTGGCCCTCAATTTCTCGCAATACTCAGGTGAGCTCTCCTTGGACTACAAGTGCAAAGAAGAGAGGGCCATTACCCCACCAACCAGTGCCGCCAGCAGAGACGACTCTTTGGCCACAACCTACCGTGCCTATTTGGAGGGATTCAAGCCGAAGAACTCCTTCCGTCTGGGAATGGATTTCAAAGTGTTTCGACTGGGCGGGGGAGCGATCTTTGGTGATGAGGTCTGCTCGGGTTTCAAAAAGGACGATGAACCAAGAGAACCTAAAACTGGCATAATATTGCCGTTTTTCTCCACAGGGTTTACAATCCCTCTCAGGGAAAATCTAAAAATAGGTACGGTACTGGTAGCTCTACCTCTAACGGCATTACGGGTATCTGTTGATTATAACTTCTAACTACGGATGATATCGAGGGCAGAAGCCCTCTCCCACAAATAGATCCTTAATTGTCTTCTCTGGGGGAGAACCCTCCCGGCCTCGACATTCTTGAACTCAACAAAATATGAAATTATTAAGATAACCTTTGAGATTAAATAATATAAGGAGAGAAGGATGCGGACAAAAGCTAACAGAAAATCAACAATGATGTTCCTGGGGGCGATAGTGCTTATCGCCCTTGGGTTCCTGGCAACTCCTATCCAGGCTGAAATCGAGGGATTTGGCCATATGAATGCCAAAATTCTCCAAAGTGCTGAAAACACCAGCGCCGGCATTGTCTTAACTGAGATTCCCCTTGAGCTTTACCGCGAGACGGATGCGGTAACCATCCGTTGGTTGGGAGAAATTGAGGGAGTGATGAAATACAGTAGGTCTCCGGGCGGTGGCAACCCTGCAAATTACCCTGATTCTACCCAGAAGGCCGGCACCGGGAAACTCACCTTCAAACCCGAAGACGAGGGAATGGGTGTAGGGCTTTACTACTGCTTGATCACCAGTACCGATGGTACAAAAGCATCGGTGGAGTTCAACCTGATAGTAGAATCGGCTGTAGGAGTGACAATGAACTCCCCCGTGGGCGAGATAACCTCTCCGGCTCCGGTCTTCTTCTGGCAATCGAACCCGGGCGTGCCCTTCTACCTGATCGTTGTCTCGGATGAGCCATTCGTGATTGAGACCGTCGAAGGGGAACAACAAGTCAAAGGCTTAAATGCCATCTGGATAGCCATCACCCCGGAGGTCTCTATCCAGTATGGTCAACCAGACCCATCGGGCAGCTTTATCAGCCCTGCTCCCCCCTTGCTGGCAGGCAAGACTTACAACTGGATTGTTCTGAATAACTACGGCAACACCCTGTCCACCACCTCAGAGGTTACCGCTACTCCTAAGGATTTCTGGCTGACGCAGGAGGTAGAAATACCTGCGCCCCAGAACATGTATCCAGAACCAGGCAGTGTGCTCAACTATGAGGACAATCCGATTATCACCTTCCAGTGGAGCGAGGTGCCTGAGGCTGTCTCTTATCATATTTACCTTTCTGAATACAGAGAAATAGTGGGGGGTAGTGAGGGTTTTTATCCGGTATGGGATGCCATCACCACAGACGCTCTGATAGATCTGGAAGCCCGTTATTTTCTGATCAATGCCAAATACACCTGGAAGGTAATCGCTGAGGATGCTGAAGGGCACATCGCTGTCTCGGACACCACCTCCTTCTGGCATCGGATAGCTATATCCACCCTTGACATCTGGACGATAGACGGGGCCACCGGGCAGCCGCTTCCCTATGCCACGGTGAAGCTCTGTCCCATTGATGGCTCTGTTGACATCACCCCTATTTTGATGAATGCCGGTGGTCATTTCGAAAAGATTATCGCTACTGGTAGTTACATTATTACTACTGAGAAAAAAGGATACGAAACCCGGGTTGACACTCTGCTGCTCACCGAAGACCCCTACCCTGATCCGGATAACGACCAGGGAGACATAGAGTATAAGGCCCGGCTGTTCCCCTCTTCAGCCCAGTTCTACGGGACAGTGGTGGACAACAGTGCCGGCAACATCCCGGTGGAGCAGGCAACGGTAGAGTTGACCTCTGCCGATGAAACTGTCTCTACTTCAACCCTCTCCGATGCTAATGGTAATTTCAGCATCGGGGTGTCAGCCGGAGAATGGCAGATAACCGTAGGAAAAACAGGGTATTCATCCCTGGAGCTTAGTAGAGTTATCGAACCAGGCCAGAACATTAACCTTGACAGCCTGAAGATTGCGGAGCACAAGTTTCAGATATTCGGCACCGCAGTGGACCACAATGGGAGTCCCCTTTGGGGGGTAACGGTCAAAGCAGAAAATGATGAAGGCACAATCTTCACTCACATAACCGCTGCGGAAGGCAATTACGCCATAAAGGTCTCCCCGGGGCTGTGGATTATCACAGCAAGTAAGACCCGGTATGTGAGTTCCAAACCCCAGAAACAAGAGATACTGGGAAGTGATCTAAGAGTGGATTTCTCTCTATCCGGCAATGCTAACTTCATTAAAGGAAAAGTAACCGATGGGAAAAATCCCATCGCAGATGCCATAGTTGAGGCTGTGCCCAACATAGGTAATCTAGTGACTACAACCACCAATCTCTATGGCGAATACACCTTGAACCTTTTCAGTGGCAGTTATGTAATCACTGCCAGTAAACCAGGGTACACCTCTCCCCCAGAGTTGAGTGTAACTGTTGGGGTTACTGTCACTGTGGGTGAGACTAAATCGGGATTAGATTTCGTGCTGATTCCGGATAACTGTCAGATTCAGGGCAAGATTACCTTCGATGGGATCACGGGCATAGCTGGGGCAACGGTAACAACAAGCGACAAAACAGTCTCTACCGATGACAATGGCTACTATCAAGTAAAAGTACTGGCAGGGACATACTGGCTGAGTGCATCTAAGTCAGGGTATCTCTCCAGCGATCCCCAAAAACTCACCCTAAATCCTGGCGAAACAGTCTCCGGAATTGACTTTCTGCTGGTGCCTAACGCCAGTGTCATCACTGGAAAAGTGACCAGCGCTGGTGCCCCTATTGTGGGAGCTACAATTGAAGCCAAGGGGGCAACGCGGGAGGAAGTGACTCAGACCGACGCTGAGGGATATTTTTCTGTAAGTCTTCCTGCTGGCACTTATGACCTGATTGCCTCCAAGACGAGCTTCATTCCCGACACCCTCTATTCCATCTCAGTGAATCCTGGCGTGACCGCAACCGGCAAGGATTTCCAGCTTATTCAATACATCGGTTACCTCCAGGGCACAGTAACTGACGGGGTGAGCCCTTTACGAAAAGCCAAGATAAGTATCCAAGGTTCTGGCCCCCCAAGTCCCTGTTACTCTACTGTCTCTGATATTTCGGGGAGTTTTGTTGTCGCTGTGATTCCAGAGATCTCCTACCAGGTTTCTGTCTCCAAGGACGGGTACTCTGACGCCTGGGAGGAAACCGATCCCGTTCCGGTGGGGGGAACAGCAGTGACATCAATTCAACTGACAGCCATGCCCAGTCAAATATCAGGCACTGTAGTAGACGAAGACGGAAACCCCATCTGGAAAGCAAAGGTCAAGGCCATCCATGTAGAGACGACCCGGCGGGTCGTCTCCACCACCACTGATGCCCGTGGTGAGTTCCTGCTCAGTTTGGGGACTGGGACTTATTCCATTGAGGCAGCGCAACCCGGCTATCTGTGTCTAACCCCTACAGAACAGACCTTGCTTCCAGGACAGAAACTTAACGATGTGACCATCACTTTAAAGAGCAATCTGTCGACTATTGTGGGTTCAGTTAGAGACCAGAGCACTGGCACGGTGATCGAGGGGGTCAAGATAGTAGCCACTGAGAGTGCCACCCAGACAGGGGGAACCTTCTACTCCACTGCCGGCGGAAGTTTTACCCTCTCGGAGTTGTTTTCAGGAACCTACACGTTGATTTTGGCTAAACAGGGCTATGTAGAGAAGACTGTGGAAAATATGGCCTTGCCAGGAGGCATTACCAAAATGCTCGAAGATCTCCTTCTGGTTCCAAAGGAGAGTTCAATAACGGGCCAAGTTGAAGGGCCGGCAGGAGCCACAGTGATGGCCACAGCCACTGCCACTAACCAGATAACCTACGGCCTCAGCGATGAATCAGGCAATTATCTCCTGCCTCATCTCTCCCCAGGAGAGTACACCGTAAAAGTAGCTCTGACCGGTTATTCCAGCAGTCCTGAGTTCATCTCCGTCACAATTTCTCCGGGAGAGAAACTAACAGGTATCAACTTCGTACTTCAGCAGAACATAGGTCTTATAGAAGGACGAATCTATTCCGCTTTAGACTCGACAGTGGGTCTGAGGAACGCAGTGGTAATCGCAGATGACGGATTGGGCAACTCCGGCAGTGCCACCACCGACGCCGAAGGCCGCTATCGCATCGGGAACTTAGCTGACTTAGGCCAGCAGTTCGCCCTGCAGGCGAAATATCCGGCATATATAACAGCCACTATTACAGTAAGTTTGGGAACTAAAGAAGCTGACTTCGCTTTAGAGTCGGCTCGGCGAGTGCTGAGAGGAACAGTCAAAAACCAGGAGGGCACAGCGGCAGGTTTTCCCAACCAACTTAAAATCAAGCTTTTCTCAGAACAGATAGGCACCAAGGAGGCGGTAGCTGATAGGCCAGCAAATTATCTCTTCAACTTCTCGGACCTTTCTCCCGGGCAAAGCTATTCTGTGTGGGTAGAGATTATGCAAAAGGGCTATGCCTCTTTCTCGCAATCAGTGAGCATCACCCAGCAAGAGACTACTTTTGTAGAGTTAACCTTAGAGGTACACACCTCCGCCATTAAAGGAAATGTGGGAACCCCAGGGGCCAGTGTCGCCGCGCAGGGCGCAGATCCGGCCCATGTCTACACCACTATTTCGCAGCCTGATGGGAGTTTTATCATCTCAAATATGTATGATGACAGCTATCAAGTTACTGTTACTAAACCCAAACATATTACCGCCTCAACCAATATCACGGCGGGAATGGGGGAGACCAAGGATCTGGGTAATCTGCTTAAATTAGAGGAGGTTGAAATAACCCTAACTGGCAAGGTGCTGGATTTGATGACCGATGCTTCTGTGGCCGATGTTCCGGTAGTGGCGATCTCCAGCGATGGTAAAAGCTCCGGCGCAGATACTACCGACCAGAACGGCGGTTTCAAAATCGAAGGCCTCTCTCCCCAAATGAAGTACACCGTGGCCACAACGTTGCCTGTGGAGGATTATGAGAATGCTCAAACTGAGGTGGAGGTGGGTGTTGTTGCTCCAGAGTTGATAACCTTGAGAGTGGCAGTACACAACTCTGAAATCTCCGGCACCGTTGTTGAAGTACAGACGGGCGAGGCACTGCCAGATGCGATAGTGACGCTAAACCATTCCTTAACCGTGCTCACTGACGCAACCGGGAGTTATAGCTTTACTGATCTTTACTCAGGAAATTATATAATTCAGGTCAAAAAGACCGGTTATTCAGCTTCTCTCCCACAGCAGGTGAGTCTTGAAACAGGTCAATCCCTCTCTGTTGACCCCGTCGAAATAGCCAAGCTCGAATATACTATTTCAGGTACAATCACTGCCGCTGCCTCAGGTACTTCAGTGAGAAATGCGGTAGTAAAACTTAAGAATTGGCAGGATGACTCCCTTATCAGCCAGGATACTACCGATCAGGTGGGTGCATTCGCTTTCTCCGGGCTTCCCACGGATGTGAGGTACAGGGTCGTAACCACAAAGAAGGGGTATCTGACTTACCAGTCAGAAGACGCCATTGACATATCTAAAGGGCCACAGACACATAATGTAGCATTGACTGCTCAGCCTAACACTGTCTATGGAACAGTTTTCTACTCCTCTACTAATCAATCTATAGAAAGAGCAGTAGTGAGGGCTAGAGAAAGTTCGGGCAGAACAGTAACAGATACTACTGACAGTTTTGGTGACTACGCTCTAACTCTACCCTCTGGGCTTTATGCCCTGATAGCCCAAAAAGGAACTTTGGCCAGCTCCCCTCTGAGTCTTTCCGGTGGTGTCTCTCGGCTTGAAGACCTCAGGTTGACAGAGACAGCTTGTGTAAATGGTCACGTTCTCTACGGAGAAACAGCTGTGGCTAACGCTGCAGTGGTGGTCCAGAACTTGGAGACAGGGGAACCTTCAGAGACAAAATCCGGAAGCGATGGGGCCTACCACATCCGGGGTCTGCTGCCCGGTGCTTACCAGATAAGTGTAACTGCTTCGGGCTTTGTTGTCCTGGATTCTCCGCAACAGGTGACTCTATCCCTGGGGGATTCTCTGCTGGTGGATTTCCACGGCAAGGGGGTAAGTAACACGGTTAGCGGAATCTGCTCGGACGAACGAGGAGGGTCTATTGAAGGGGCTCAGATTCTACTGGTAGCTGATGGAGACAGCCTCTCCACCGAAACCTCGAGTGATGGGTCGTTTGTCTTTGAAAACATACCCGATGGGACATATTCGGTGTGGGCCCAGGCCAGCGGATATATAGGCAAGAACGTGGGCGAAATAAGCTTAGCCAACAATCGGCCGGTAACTCTCTCCTTTTCCTTAACCCCCATAGTAGGTACCATTTCTGGCCGGACGAGAAATAGCAAGACCGGTGCGACAGAGAAGGGCGCTGTAGTCTACTTAACCGGGCCGGTGAGCTCAAGCGATACCACTGGCACGGGTGGAGAATACCTGTTCGCTGACCTTACCCCAGGTAACTATGCAATAAAAGCGCAAAAACCTTCTTACGCCAGTCAGCCGGACAGTTTTACCGTCTCCCTCTCTGCCGGAAGCTCGCTTATGGGCCTGGATTTTCTGCTCACCCCTGAAATTACCTTAGCCCAGATAAATGGCACCATATCCCACGGGACAGAGCCGATAAAAGACGCCTTAGTTATCATTCAAACCTCTGATTTGTCGTTTATTGACTCCACAACAACCGACCAACAGGGCAGCTATGCATTTTCTGATTTAGTCTCACCGGAAAGATATCGTCTTGAGGTGAGTGTCCCCGGTTTCACTCCTGTCACCTCTGAACTCATAGAGCTCACTGAGACTGGTGCCCGCTGGGATTTCAGCTTCCCCAGTGCCAGAATATCCCTTCGTTTCACCACCGATGGCCTCTCTCCTTTAGCAAGCGTAGAAGTGAGAATAAAGGGGGCTGAATCGGAATTAACTGTAACTTCAGACTCAGATGGATCGTGCAATACACCCAATAATCTGAAAGCCGGGCAATATCAGGTTACCGTGCTGTCACCGAACAGGAAGATAGCTCCTAAGCCTTGGAGCATTTCATTGACTTCGGCAGAGCAGAGAACAGAAGAGATAATGCTTCCTTTGGAACACATCCCTGTCTCCTCTGCCAGTGCCGCTGATAGTATAAAGGTCATAGTTGCATTGGCCATCCCGGACCCGGATGTGTGGGACAGTTTCAACCTCTATGTGAAAGCAATTGACCAACCGCTTTATCTGCCCAGGTCAATGAAATCCGAGGCGGAGGGTTTTGTCTCTCTAATTTCCCCCCAGCGCAAATCTGGCCAATTGAGCTACTACATCAAGGCTAAAGCCTTGCTACGCCGAATCTATTCCGACCAGGTAGAGACCACCTCTGTTCCTCTAACCTACTCAGAGGAAGGTGCCCCACACACAGTAGAGATAACCTCAAAAGGGATTTTGGCTTCTGCGGATTTAGAGCCAAAGACCTCCATATTGAGCCTCGACGGAGAGATAACCCTTCAGGCTCACGGCTACGATGAGA
Organism: Candidatus Latescibacterota bacterium; assembly: GCA_030629295.1. Classification (GTDB taxonomy): domain Bacteria; phylum Latescibacterota; class MVCY01; order MVCY01; family MVCY01; genus MVCY01. Next base: position 14,420 of record DAOVPH010000010.1, read on the forward strand.
CGGGGACCGTTTTGGATTCGCTTATCAGCAAAGAAGGAGGTGTCACCTGGGAGTTATCCTCTGTCAGTCCTACTCACTACGGAGCCCAGATTGAGCCGGTGAGCCAAGAGCCTCTGCGGGCGGTATTTAAGTCCGGTCAGGTTGCCGGAGAAGTCCAGGTCAAGGCCAAGGTTGGTCTGCTTAATATATTCTCCATTGCTCATGCTACAGTACAGATTAAGCAGGTATCCTTAGAAGGAATCAGATTCTTGGGCACAGTAATCTCGGAGTTAGAAGCGGGTTCAGCCCATCGGTTCCTGGCAGTAGGGGAGGGCAAGACCCCGGAGGATCTGAGTGTGGATATCTACATTAAGCCTTCCTGGGCGGTGGAACCTGAACAGGCAGGTACAATCACCGATGGACTATTCCAGGCATTCGCCTCTTACCTCGGTCCGGCAAAGTTGGTCGTCTCCTTGGGGGAGGTGAGAAAAGAACTTCCTCTCTCCATTTACCAGAAGATGGCTCCCACAGTCTCTGAGCTCAGTTTTAACGACGCCCGAGGATTCTCCATCACTTTCCCAGCGGGTTCAGTTAGAGCCAGAACTCGGCTTTTGCTCAACAAGCTGGAAGCCCCTGTGGTTAAGAAATATTCCCCCGAGTACGAACTTCATGGGCAGGTCTATGACCTTCGATTCAGTGTCTCCAACCCACTGGAGCCTGGGGCTTCAATTGAAATCGAACTTCCCTTACCCGGTAGGGTTAAAGCAGAAAGGGCGTCCATCAGATACTGGGACAACGAACAACTCGACTGGGTAGAGACGGAAACGCTACCCGGCCACTCAAGTGCCATTCCCGTCATCGGTGCTGAAACCCCAGCGAACACACTGGCTAAATACCCTCAATATGCTGTGGTGACCGAATCCGAACCGTTAAAGATAAGTGAGCTCTCTTTCATCCCCAACCCCTTTTCTCCCCAGGTAGGTGATGGTCTGACCATCTCCTACTGGCTTTCCTCTAACAACACCAGTGCGCCTTTTGTTACCATAAAAATCTACAACTTAACCGGCACTTTGGTGAGAACTCTATTGAATGACCATCAGAACAAAGGGGCACAAACCGTCACCTGGGATGGACTAACCGACTCCGGCAAAGAGGCCAGAAATGGTCGTTATCTTGTCTACATTCAGGTGAAAGATGCCCGTAAAACAGAAGAGGTAATCAAGTCAGTGGTTCTTATGAAGTAGGTGCAGAAATTGGTCGCCGATGGAGTAACTTTGAAGCTGGCTGGAAGGAGATATTCCCCGCTGGAAGCAAACGGGGATGGGCATCGAGGAGATGGATTTTGTAGAGTGTTCAGAGCGGAGGACTAGCATCTTGGCAATCAATATATCTTTGTACTCTCTGTGGCAGAAAATATTGACAATATGGGAACCTAAAGGAGGTGAGGTCCTATGCGCTATTAGCAAAGTTACTTATGTCGCCACAGGATGTAAAGAACGGAGCAGAAAGCCCTCTTGTCGTAGGAGATTTCACAGATAACGCAAGATAGGAGGTCTCCTCTGCGCAT